>JAQWRO010000045.1 GCA_029243665.1 Gammaproteobacteria bacterium | reverse complement strand
CAGACATGTCAGGCGTCGTGGTCACCTGTGGTGAGCAAGTCATTGATTACCTGCCGGGCGATGAAGTGTATGGTTGTATTGGAGGTATCGCGAACCAATCGGGTGCTTTATCTGAGTACGTGGTGGTTTGTCCTGATAGGATTTCTAAAAAACCCGAATCGTTAACATTATTGGAAGCAGCTTCAGTCCCGTTAGTGGGTATTACTGCTTACATAGCGTTATTTGAAAAGTTGATGTTAACTCGCAATGATCGTGTCTTAATTCATGCAGGGCTAGGTGGTGTTGGCAATATTGCTTGCCAGTTGGCTCATGCGGCAGGTGCTAAGGTGTCAGCCACTGTCAGTAGTGACCAAGGCGTTGATCTACTGAAGTCGCTTGGGGTCGCTCATGCGATCAATTACAAAAAAGAATTGCCAGTGACCTATAGGCAGTTAGACGGAGAGTCTGGTTTTTTACAGATCTTTGATACGGTTGGTGGGAGTAATCTACTGAAATCTTTTGAGGCAGCGGCGACTCATGGTCTCATTGCTTGCACTCAGACGTTAATCGATGGTATTGATTTATCCTTGATGCATAAGAAAGGCCTGACACTATCAACCGTATTAATGTTGGATCGCTTGATTCAGCCTGGCACTGCTACACCTTATAGTCATTATCTGAAAAAATTAACAGCAATGATTGATGAATTTGGCATTAAACCCCATTTGGATAGCACGATATTTTCTGTGAAAGACGTGTCAGCGGCGTATGAGCACTTTTGGGCTCGTCAGTCCACAGGTAAAGTGGTGATAACCGTTGAGTCGCTATGATTTATTGATAGTATTGTAGAGCGATAGTCTTTTTTAATTTTTTCGCCTGTGGTGTGTTAGCTCGGGTTAAATGCTGATATTTTTCTTTAAGTATATGATTGATAATGATAAAGAGAATAAGTTAGTGGATTTCTTATTCGTTTTGTGCAACCTATCGACAATAGGTTCTGTAGAGTAGGAGGCAGCCTTTAAGTTTATACGTTCAACGTTCGATCATCTCAATTTAAAATACATTGCATTGGATGCATCAGGATCTGTAGACGAAATACAGTCTGAACTGCTTCAATTTTTAACGTAATCATTAAGTTTTTTTCTAAGACCACTAAGTGCTTCGCTAAGTGGTTTTTTTTTTGCAATATTATTTGACAAGTGGTAAATAATTGCACTATAGTGGTTGTTAAGTGGAGAAAAGTGGAATTAAGTGGTGGAAGTTTTTAGAGGAATTAGTGCAGTTAATCTTGATGCTAAAGGTCGTCTAAGCATTCCTAGTAAATATAGAGATGGTCTTAAAGGTCAATCGATGGTGCTTACGATAGATACAGAAGATCCTTGTTTACAGCTCTATCCGATGTCTCGTTGGGCAAATATAGAGTCACAATTGGAAGCGCTTCCTACATTTAATCCAGCAGCAAGACGAATTCAGCGTTTGTTACTTGGGCATGCAACTGAATGTGAGTTAGATAGTCAGTCTCGTATTTTGGTTCCAGCAGTGCTGAGGGAGCATGCAGAATTAATTAAAAAGGTAATGTTGGTTGGTCAGGGTAAGCGATTTGAAATCTGGTCAGAAACACTTTGGTCTAAGGTTAGACAAGAGTGGATAGAGCAGAAAACAAATGGTTCGGAAAACGCCCAGAGCAACGTATTGGATGATATTGCCTTATGATTAATAAGCAAACGCCAGATGCGTCAAATCATATTTCAGTCATGCTAAATGAATCAATTGCAGGGCTGAATATAAATCCGAATGGACGCTATGTAGATGCAACATTTGGACGTGGCGGACATAGTGCTGCTATCTTGGATAAGTTAAGCGAAAAGGGAAGTTTGCTTGCTTTTGATAAGGACCCAGATGCAATTGCATTTGCGAAGAAGCGATTTGGAAAAGACACAAGATTTCGGTGTCATCATGGAAGTTATAGCGACATGTTTAAGGTAGTAGAGGCGTGTGGTATGTTCCCAGTGGATGGCATTTTATTTGACTTAGGTGTTTCATCTCCTCAATTAGATGAGGCCGAAAGAGGATTTAGTCACGACAAGAATGGTCCTTTAGACATGCGAATGGATAATTCAAAAGGGATGACGGCAGAAGATTGGTTGGATACGATCAGCGAGGCCGAGCTTATTGAGGTGCTTAAAAAATATGGTGAAGAAAAATGCTCAGCTATCATTGCTAAAGCAATCATCGAAAACCGCACCAACCAAAAGATTAATTGTACAAGTCAGTTAGTTAAACTTATACAAGATAATATTAGATTTTATCAAAAAAATAAAAATCCTGCAACTAGAACTTTTCAAGCCATTAGAATTGCAATTAATGATGAGTTGAAAGACTTAGAAAAAGTACTTGATTCAATAATAGAATTATTGAATCAAAATGGAAGAATTGTTTTTATTAGTTTCCAGTCATTGGAGCACAAGATCATCAAAACCTTCATTAAAAAGCATACAGCTGGTAATGAAGATGTAGATATAAATTCAAGCGTTATGACCCAACGTAAGAGCCCGCAGCTTAAGCGCATTGGGCGTGGAGGTGTTTCTAGCTTTGAGCGAAAAGACAACCGCCGTGCCCGAAGCGCTTGGATGCGAATAGTGGAGAAAATATAGTGATTTTTCAGAATAATAAACAACAATCAATATCATCACCAATAATGTTATGTATAGTTGCATTTTGTTCATGTATGATTTTTCACAAATCAATGAATCTAATGTTAATGAATAATTATGTAAATGATGAGTATTCAAAATTATCATATGAAAAAAGATCTCTTAATAACGAGAGGAAATCTTTAGAAGTATATATTGATAAAATGTATTTATCAGATGCAACAAGTCGAAATTCTAACCTAGAGCTCTCAGATTTAAAAAAAATTGAACTAATAAGTAGGTTAAAAGATTGGTCTAATACGTGAAATCAAGTTGCCTTTGGCGCTATTATTTCATTGCAGCCATAAATATTTTTATTCTCCTATGCGTTGCAATATCATTGTCACGTGTTGTATATGATACAAACGATATCATCAAGCTAAGAACAAGTCAGGTTTATAAAAGAAAAGTTGTTTTGCCAGCTGATAGAGGAGACATTCTAGATCGTAATGGTCATTTGCTTGCTGGTACCTCAACAAATTATTTAATATGGGTTGATCCAGTGGAATTTGAGGCATCGCCCGAAGACATAAACTTGCTTGTTAATGTACTTGGGCTTGATGAAGAGACATTGTTGCTAAAAATCAACCAAATGGATAGACGTTATATTGTTTTAGCTAAAGGTGTCTCACAATTTATTTATAATGAAATAAGTGCGCTACATAATAAAACTATTCACATTGATGCAGTCGCTGATAGGATTTATCCATTAGGTGATGCCGCATCAACAGTTTTGGGTTTGGTTAACGATGATCTAAAGGGTATTGACGGTATT
>JAQWRO010000038.1 GCA_029243665.1 Gammaproteobacteria bacterium | reverse complement strand
CGCATGCTTGAAAAAAATGGCCATTCAACCAAACTTATTGGCTACCAATCGAGACGACTCAATATCTCCAAAGCTGCTGACACTGTCTGGAAAACGCTGGCAACCAACCTCGATGCGGATCAACCAGCTGTTATCATCACTCATTCAATGGGCGGGCTTGTGATGCAACAATTGCTTGACCGCTACCAACCCCAAGGCATCCATTGTATGATCATGATTGCTCCACCCAACCATGGCGTTGAACTGGTTACTAGGTTCTCAAAATCAATTTTCACGCGATGGCTTTTGTATGTGGTTGGCGCACTACCCACACATGACCTAACAAAAAAAGCCAAGCCAATAGTCCCAAACGTTTGCCAAAAATACACCTGCCACTTAATCAATGGGATCACCAAAAAAACCTTCTCAGGAAAGCTTATTCCCGGAGACAATGATGGCATTGTATCGATTCAAAGTACGATGATCCCCAACCTAGCCTCCGTCACCACGCTGCCTTACGAACATTTAGTACTCATTTTAAGAAAAAAAACTGCTGCAATTATTTTAGAAAACATCCAAAGCGCAAAGCCAAATTAGATTAGTTAATCATTAAACAAATACTTGCCTAAACCATGGGTAAGGTTTAGCATAGAGATTATGAATTCATATCTTACTTCCTTGAAAATAGAGGACAAAAATTATACTATTGCCGACCTTAACCAAACTGCTCAAACATTGGGTTTCAATAACGCCCATGTGTTACCTAAGAGCCTTAAGGTCTTGTTTGAAAACTTGGTACGTCGTTTTGATGGCAAGACGATTACCGAATCACATTTAAAAGCTTTTTTTCATAAGCAAACACAAACAGAAATCTTTTACCTACCTTCTCGGGTATTGATGCAAGATTTTACTGGTGTCCCAGGAGTGGTTGACTTAGCGGCCATGCGTGATGCCATCACAAAAAAACAAAAAGATCCTAGCCTTATTAATCCAAGCTGCCAAGTAGATCTGGTGATCGATCATTCCATTCAAGTTGATAAGTTTGCCTCAGCCAATGCTTTAGGTTTAAACGAAGCGTTAGAGATGCAACGTAATAAAGAACGTTATGAATTACTTAAATGGGGACAAGCACATTTTAATAATTTCCGAGTCGTCCCGCCAGGTGCAGGCATTTGTCACCAAGTAAACATTGAATACTTAGCCCCTGTTGTGGGTGAAAGAGATGGTGTTTTATTTCCAGACACTTTGGTTGGCACAGACAGCCATACCACCATGGTCAATGCCTTAGGCGTTCTTGGCTGGGGTGTCGGTGGTATCGAAGCAGAAGCTGTTATGCTGGATCAACCTGTTAGCTTACTCATACCAGATGTGATTGGGGTTTATCTAGATGGTGAATTGGCACCTGGCATTACCGCAACTGATCTGGTTTTAGAAGTCACCAATCGACTCCGTGCGTACGGTGTTGTTGGTAAATTTGTAGAATTTTATGGCCCTGCCCTGAAAGACCTGACATTGGCCCAAAGGGCAACCATCAGCAACATGGCCCCTGAGTATGGTGCGACCTGTGGCTTCTTCCCAATTGATGAACAGACCATGAATTATTTAAGGCTGACCAACCGTAGTGAAGCCCAGTGCCAAATCATTGAAACCTATGCCAAACATCAAGGGTTCTGGCATGCCAATGATAATAAGATGTCATTCACAGATGTTATAAGCTTTAATCTATCTGATGTAAAACCTTGTCTAGCCGGCCCTAAAAGACCTCAAGACAAAGTCTATCTATCTGACCTTAAAACCAGTTCTTTGGCCATCAAACCAAGCACTCCGAATGGTCCAAATTTAAAACACAACGATGTGGTTATTGCTGCCATCACGAGCTGTACCAATACATCAAACCCTAGCATTTTAATATGTGCAGGCTTACTTGCTAAAGCTGCTTTGGCGCGTGGCCTTACAACCAAATCATGGGTTAAAACCTCATTTGCACCAGGCTCAAGGGTTGTAACCGATTACCTAGAAAAACTTAACTTAATGCCTTATCTAAATGAACTTGGGTTCAATTTAGTAGGGTATGGCTGTACAACCTGTATTGGTAACTCAGGCCCATTGTCAGATGAAATTACTCAAGAGATTGAAGATAATGGCTTAGCTGTGTCTGCTGTTTTATCAGGCAATAGAAATTTTGAAGGTAGAATTCATCCACAAGTCAAAGCCAACTGGTTGGCATCCCCACCATTGGTTGTTGCTTTTGCCATTGCAGGAACCACAGACATTGATTTGACTAAAGAACCCCTAGGGCAAGATGCCAATGGTGTGGATGTTTATTTGAAAGACATCTGGCCGAGTGCTCAAGAAATTGAGCAACAAGAACAGCAAATCAATCAATCGATGTATGCTGAACAATACAAACAGGTTTTGGAGGGGAATCAACAATGGCAAAACATCAACATCATTGACCAACCTAACTTTAGCTGGGATCAAGCATCGACATATGTTCGTTGTCCTGACTTTTTCCAAACACCTGAAAAATTAACCGATGTGCATCAAGCACGTATTTTATTATTGTTAGGCGATTCTGTCACAACTGACCATATTTCACCTGCGGGTGCCATTAAGTTAGGCTCACCTGCCGCACAATATTTAAACGAGCACAACATTGATCCAAAAGATTTTAATACTTATGGGTCACGTCGAGGCAACCATGAAATCATGCAACGTGGTACGTTTGCAAACATCCGTATCAGAAACCTTATGAATCCAGATAAAGAAGGTGGTTATACCACAATTTATCCAGAGAAAAAACTTATGAGCGTTTTTGATGCAGCCATGCATTATCAAGCACAACATACACCATTGGTTGTTTTTGGTGGCAAGGAATATGGTACTGGATCCTCTAGAGACTGGGCAGCTAAAGGCACATACATGCTCGGTGTTAAAGTGGTGATTTGTGAAAGTTTCGAGCGTATTCACCGTTCCAACCTTGTCGGGATGGGTGTATTACCTTGCCAATTGAACGTCCCACTCAGTGATCTAAATTTAGTCGGCAATGAGTTGATTGATATTGACGGCATCAGTGATATGTCAGGCCCTAAGGCAACCTTAACCTTACGCATCATGCGAAATGATGGTAGTACACAAACCTATCCATTGGCATGTCGCATTGATACAGATCATGAACTTGAATATTATCGCAGTGGTGGTATTTTGGCATACATGGTCAACCAAATCAGCGCATAATCTATGAAGATTACGGTTTACTACGAAGACACCGATGCACAAGGGGTTGTGTATCATGCCAACTACCTAAAGTACTTTGAACGTGCTAGGTCCAGTTGGCTGATGCAACAAAAAGAACACTGGGAAGCTATGTGTCAAAAAAAAGAAGCCTTTGTGATTAAATCTTTGAAAGTAGACTTTCTATCACCTGCGCGTCTTGGAGATGTCCTCGAAGTCAAAAGTACCCTGAAAGTCATTAGACCCACGCTGGCCATTTGGCACCAGGGCATCTACAGAGATGAACAATGTTTATGCCAAGGTGAACTTGAAATGGCCTACATTAACCAAGCAGGCAAACCTAAACCATTGCCCCATTACATAGAAGCTTTTTGCACATGAATTTAAACGAACTCATCCCATTAATTACCAAAGAAGTTACCACTGATTGGGCGCATACCCAATCACACTTAAAACTACCCCAGCAACATCAATTGCACTTAATCAGTGACATTGGCAAACACATTGTAAGAGGCAAACATCTTCGTCCCTTATTGGTATTAGCCGTTGGCAACATCCTTGGCACGTGTCATGCATCGCATCATTTATTAGCAGCCATTGTTGAAATCATTCATTGTGCAACATTGTTACATGACGATGTCATTGATGATGCACCTAAAAGACATAACCAACCCACCGCTTGGTATGAGCATGGCAACAAAGCCAGTATTCTTGTTGGAGATTATTTTTTTGCGCAAGCTTTTCGTTGGATTGCAGCCTTAAAAGACCCTTTGGTCATTCATGATTTGGCTCAAGCCACTCAAATCATTGTGGCAGGTGAAGTACAACAGCATCAAGTACGCAATAAACTGGATATGGATGCAGGCACCTATTTTTCGATCATTCAAGCTAAAACTGCTGAACTATTTAAGCAAGCGTGCCACCTATCAGCGAAGGTTTCCAATGCATCCCCTGAGGTTACCCAAGCTTGTTTGTCTTTTGGTCAAGCCTTAGGCCTGGCTTTCCAACTTCAAGATGATTTATTGGATTACACCAGTGATGTGTCTGGTAAGACTTTAGGTCAAGACTGGCTTGATCGCAAAACAACCTACCCACTCATTATGGCTTATCAAAATCAATCCTTTACTGCTTTGATTGAATCAGCCCATAAAGATCAAGCATCTGTTACTGAAATCACAGCTTTATTAGAACAATCTGGTGCATTTGAGCTGACACGCCAAAAAATTTCTGAGTATGTGGACCAAGCCAATCATGCGCTTAATACACTACCGTCGCATCACTTAACTGATTTATTAACCCAACTTGTAGAAACCCTGGAGCATCGTGTCTACTAAAACCCCTCTCATCATTGTTGGTGCTGGCATTGCTGGCTTTACATTAGCAAAATTATGGCGTCAAGCTGAACCGAATCATCCGTTGATGATCATCACACAAGATGATGGTGATTTTTATCATAAGCCTTTATTGTCTGTATCCTTAACCAAAGGAAAAACGCCAGATGACACCATCAGTGAATATAAAAATGATTTGGCCAACAGTTTAAATGCAACCATTTTGACACAGACTAAAGCCATAGACATTCAGGATAAAAAAAAGGTTATAGTCACTGATCGTGGGGATTTTAAATATTCAAAACTAATCATTGCTACTGGGTCTACACCTAAAAAGCTACCTCACTTAACCAATGCCCTTTCTTTAAATACACTGGATGACTATCGAGTCTTACGTCCTTTGATGGAAAAAGCCGATACCATTAACATCATTGGCGCAGGCCTGGTGGGTTGTGAATTAGCAAATGATCTATTGTCTTTAAATAAAACCATTCGCTTAGTAAGTGATGTCCCCTGCCCACTTAGTGGGTTGGTACCCAGCCGTATTGGAGAAGCTCTAAAAGATGCTATGGTTGAAGCTGGCATCGAGTGGCATGAATCAACACCACCTGAAGCAGATTTGACCATTCAAGCCATTGGCCTCCAACATGCCCCTGCCATCAGTGATGCATTGGCTGTTAGTCCTAACGGCATCATTGTTGATGCGCATGGTAAAACAAACTTAGCAGATGTCTATGCTTTGGGTGATTGTGCAGAAGTGCATGGGGTTACCTTGCGTTACATTGGACCCATTCGCCAACAAGCACAAGTCATGGTACAAACCTTACTTGGCAATCCAACTGAAATCAGTTACCCAGCACTGCCCACAGTAGCTAAAACACCGACTTTCCCTGTGGTAGTTTGTCGTCACCCTTGGATTAAAGGTCGCTGGGAAGTCATAAGTGATCATGATGGCATTCAAATGGAACAATTTGATGATCAAAATAAGCTTATTGGCTTTGCGCTTGGCGGCAATGCCACACAGCTAAGAATGCAGTATCAACTGCCTGCTTGGTCATTAATGAAAAAGTAATTATCTTTTACCAGGGACATTAATTTCATCAGACGCAGGTGAATTATCATCCATATTTTGTTTAATATAATCTGTTAATACCTTTCTATCTGGGTCACCATGATCTGCTACAAATGTCTCTCTATTCTCATCAGTCATTAATGTTGAAATATAATTGACTTTTTCCTTTGAGCTTAAGTCTTCATATGCTTGATGTTTTCCGCTACTATCCCTTACAATCGTATCCTTGTGAAAATCCAAGTCATCTTTGAAAAAATCATTAA
>JAQWRO010000006.1 GCA_029243665.1 Gammaproteobacteria bacterium | reverse complement strand
AATCAGATAAGAGATTTATTGATTCGCTACAGCATCATGATTCAAGACATCAAGTACACTGAGGATTTACAATATCAGTTTGTTACACACTATCAATATTGCTGGGCACAAATTCCAAAAATTTATTTCCCAACCATATTAACGCTTGGGCTAATATTATTAGCCACAACGCCATTTGGATTTTCAATCCCAATTGTTGCAGCATTGTTGATCGGAGGGCTTTTCTTATTGCCATGGTTAACAAGCAATACACATAAAATCACGCGTATCAATGAAGCCTCTTTTGATAACCTAAAAGAAGTTGCAACCCAAGCAGATAACGACATCAAAAAAGATGCTTTTTTATCTCCGCTATTAAGTAGCAGCTTTAAATCGGTTAGCGACATCTTTTGTACCGCAAGAGGTAGTTTACGACAGCTGACAACCGTTACCGTATGTGTTGGCGTGATTATTCTCTTAATCATTGCTTCAACAATGGTCTTAATTAATCCTTATGTCCTCGGTGCGATGGCACTAGTCTTATTATTAGCCATTACCTTTAACATGTGGCATGAGCGCTATGTGTCTCTACCAACATTTAAAGATTATCACTATAATAAACCTGGGCAAGCAGACCACAAGTTAAGCAGTGGCTTTTTTAGCCAACCGCGTACCACCAGACCCTATCATATCCAATTGCCTGCCATTCTAGATCAGACAAACAATGAAACTGAGACCGCATTTGTTGCACCAAATAATATGCAGCATGGGATAAATCACTAAATTATCACTCATAACATTTGAAATTCGATTCATTTACAAATAGTATGAAGTTATGCAATTAACTCATGAATCTCAAGGAAAATTATTATTAGCGTTCAGTGAAGAAATGTTTGATGCATCCACTTCTGATATTTTCCTAAAAAAACATATATCCGAAGATGTAAAAGGACTTCTTGATTCAGGAAAGCTTACAGACGTTTTTCAAAGCTGGAACAGTAATGAAGAAGATAAATCAATTGATGTTTTAAAAAGTACGATTAGCGAACTTTTTGATTTACAAAACGACAATGGTTCAACTACTGGCTTAATAGCTCAAGCAGCTAATATCTGGAATAAAATTGGACTTGAAACACTTACGCTTCATGGTGCTGTAAAAAATGTTTTAAATATTTTAATTGGAGAGACAGTCCAAACATGGAAATTATTGCAAACCAACGATGAAACAACTTACCCAATAAAACTCTCATCTGACATCATTGCAAACTATTACCTATGCAATACTGGCTTGATGCCGCAAGAAACGGTTAATAACATTAAAACCATTGAAAAAATTATTAATGAAAACTTTGAGAGCTTTAAACAAATCAGTAATACAAATTTACGAATGATTTATCTAGGCGTTCAGTTTATCTCCAAAAAACTATTTTTTGATGGAAATCATATTGACTACCAAGGACTAACGACTCTTATTACTCAAGAAAATAATACAATAGGCAACCTGATCAGCGCTTTAACAGAACAAAGTCTGAGTAGTATGATTCGCTGTAGCGGTCATCAAAAAATATGTTCTGGCCTTTTAAATTTCTTATTTTCCCCCGAACGCTTTACAGACGAAGACATTAAGAATCAATTGTATTTTGACTATAATCAGTTAATAAAGGCTATACATGATTATACAACCGATCATAACATCAATCCCATTGACTTTATCTTACAATTACTCAATTCAAAAATACTTTCAGTATTCATCATAGAAAGTCTAATCTCTAATTTAGGTTTTGATGCTACAGCCCAAGCCACAACTAATGCAACAGCTGAAACTGGCCCGACTAATAATAGATCTTTTGAAACACAAGCAGCATTCAATGCCCACCTAAAGCAGTTATCTTCTGAAATTTGTAACACTTATATTTTAAGCCACACTAATGATGTCACTATTTTATGGAAAGACCAGCTACGTCGTATTGTAAAAGCATTTGAGTACAGGCCCGGTGGATTACCAGAAAATGCTCAAAAATTTATATCTAAAATTGCAGATGATGAAGTTATTTGCCATTTTGATTTCATTAATAAATTGACAGGCTTATATTGCAGCATTGAACTAGACAAAAAAAGTCCATTGAATGATAAGTTCATTATGATTTACTCGCTGTATGCGCTTAGCCATAGCATCGTTGAGGTAATGAATGAAGTTAATAGACATAACAAAGTTTTATCTAAACAGTTAAAATCTTTGTCCATTGGCCTTGGTAGCATCATCTTGATTCTAGCTGTTAGCATTCTTTTAGCTTACCAATCATGGTTAATATTTGGGTTAATGATTATCTCTACAGGGATGACAGCGCTATTTTCAGCAGGATGGTTTTACCTAGTCGAAACAAAGAATATAAACTCTAGCAATAATCTAATGAAATTGATTGA
>JAQWRO010000011.1 GCA_029243665.1 Gammaproteobacteria bacterium | reverse complement strand
CAATTTCTTCAAAAATGTCTTCGATGGTTACAAGACCACTAATCTCACCATATTCATTTACAACCATCGACATGTGTGTACGTTTAATTTGAAACTCATGTAATAAGTTATCTATACGCTTGCCTTCAGGGGTTAACATAGATGGTCTTACGAGATGATTAATTGAATCATCTATTTTACTGTTTAAATTTTGTTTATCTGTTAAGTTATGACCAATTAAGTCTTTAACAAGTAAGATACCAAGAACGTCATTCGAATTTTCGCCCATGACAGGATACCTTGAGTGTTTCGTCTCCTTAATGATATTTATGACATCTTGAACAGTGCTGTTGATTGGGATCACATTCATATGTGCTCTATGGATCATGATATCTCTAACTTTAATAGATGAAATATCTACAACGCCATGTAACATTCGATTGGTGTCTTTATCAAATACGTTTCTTTGATGAGCAAAGGTTATTAAGTCTTTAAAACCACTTGTGTTATAAAACCATTGTTGTATAAAAAATTTTTTAAGAATGTTTTTCATTAATCTTATTATGACTTATTTTTTTTGAAGATTTCAAATAGTTTATCTTCAATATGTTCCATAATTTTTGCATCGTCATCTAAATCATGTGTATATCCACATAAATGTAAGATCCCATGTGTAAAAACTTGAAAATATCTTTCATCAAGTTGCTTTTGTAAATATTGACTTTCTTCATCGATTACTGGGTCACACATAATAATTAATCCACCATTATTATCATCTGGGAAAGATAATACATTGGTAGCTCCTGGTTTTTTTCGAAATACCATATTGTAATATTCACCTTCTGCACGATTAACTATCATTGCTTCAATATATGATTTTTTTATAGATATTTTATTAAGTGTAAGTTTTGCCCATGCATCAAGCTGATTGGCAATATCATCTCGATTTATGGATGATTGAATATCAATTATTATGTTGCTCATAGGCTTCAACAATTTTTTTAACTAATTTGTGCCTTACTACTGCTTTGTTTGTGAATGTATTAAATGCAATTTCAGAAATATCTTTTAAATATGATTGAGCTTGTAAGAACCCTGATTCACCATCATTTAAATCTGATTGAGATGCATCCCCGACAATAACCATTTTTGATTTATATCCAAGACGTGTTAAAGCCATTTTTAGTTGTGATTTAGTACAGTTTTGTGCTTCATCAATAATTACAAAACTATGTTTAAATGTACGACCACGCATAAATGCAAGTAAGTTAATTTCTATTGTTTTATTTTGAAGTAGCTTATCAACTTGTTCTGCACCCATTATTTCATATAGAGCATCATATAGTGGCTGGAGGTAAGGGTTGATCTTCTCTGTCATATCACCTGGTAGATAACCTATCTTTTCACCAGCTTCAATCGCTGGTCTAACTAATATAATTTTTTTGCATGTTTTTTTTCTTAAAGCATCAATAGCACAAGCAACAGATAAGAATGTTTTACCAGTTCCAGAAGGACCTGTTCCAAATGTAATGTCATGACTTTGTATAGCATTAATAAAATTAGCTTGTTCATCATTTAGTATTTTAATAGGTAAGTGACTATTTACATTGTTTTCAATGGTTTCATTGCTCTGAAATAAAATCTCTAATTGTTTTTCATCAATATCTATCTTATCAGACATCTGAATCATACGTTCTAAAATTAAATAAGCATTTTCAACATCAGCTAAAACAGTTCCTTTAATTTGAAATGTGTCAGCTCGGTGATGGATGGTAACATTAAAAGCTCTTTCTAATTCTTTAATATTATTATGATGTTCCCCACAAATATTCATCAATTGATGATTATTGTAATCAGAGATAGTAAGAGTGCGTGTTATAAGTTCTTTCTTCATTTATATTTTAAATATAGCATATATTAGATGATTTCACCTTGTAGGCTATTTAATGACGCCGATAACACTTTTACTTTAACCATTTGTCCAATAAGTTCAGATGTTCCATCAAAATTTAAACTACGATTGTTTTCTGTTTTACCAGTTAATTGTTGATCACTCTTTTTAGATGTGCCGGTCACAAGAATTGTTTGTTCGGTACCAATCATACTTTCACTAATTGCGTGTGCTTGTAGGTTAATTAAGCCTTGAATTCTAGACAGTCGTCTTTTCTTTTCTTCAATGGTTACATTGTCTTCAATAAGACTAGCAGGGGTCCCAGGACGTTTGCTATAAATAAAACTAAATGAATAATCAATATTGAGGTCTTTAATTAGATTATAAGTTTCCATAAATTCTTCTTCAGTTTCACCAGGATAACCAATAATGAAGTCTGACGATATTGAAATACCAGGTCTTGCCTTTCTTAGTTTTGAAATAATATCTCTGTAAGTTTCATGGGTATAACCACGCTTCATTAGTTCTAAAATTCTATTTGAACCACTTTGTACGGGTAAATGGAGGTAGTTTGGTAATTTTTTTATATCACGATATGCATCAATAAGTGAGTGATCAAATTCTGCAGGATGAGAAGTTGTAAATCGAATTCTTTCTACACCATTTATTTCACTCAAATATCTAATTAGGAGTGCAAGATTAACATTAGTATCTGTGCCGCTCATGTTAACATTATATCCATTAACATTTTGGCCTAGTAAATGAATTTCTTTTGCACCTAATTTTACTAGTTCATGGACCTCAAGAATGATGTCGTCAAAGCTTCTTGATACCTCTTGCCCCCTTGTGTAGGGAACAATGCAAAAAGAGCAAAATTTACTGCACCCTTCCATAATTGATACAAAAGCACTTGGACCTGTTTTGCCAGGTAAGGGGAGGTTATCAAACTTTTCAATTGGCTTAAATTCAACATTAGGTTTAGGAATTTCATTTTTATAAATTTGAGTAATCATTTGTGGTAAATGATGAATTGTTTGTGGTCCAAATACAACATCAACAAAAGGTGCTCTAGTTTTGATATGCTCTGCTTCTTGAGCTGCCACACAACCACCGACACCAATAATAATATTTTTGTTTTTTTCCTTTAATTTGCGCCACCGACCAAGTTCTGAGAAAACTTTTTCTTGTGCTTTTTCTCTTATTGAGCAGGTATTCATGATTAATAAATCTGCTTCTTTCTCATTATTTGTTGCCTGATATTTGTGAGAGTTATTTAATAGCTCAAATATTTTATTTGAGTCATAAACATTCATTTGGCAACCATAGGTCTGTACAAATAATCTTTTATTCATATGCTTACAATTTAAAAAAGGGGGACATCAGCCCCCCTTTTAATTCTTAATAAATAATTACTTGCCGTAGCTAGATACAGAAGGTGAAGATGCCTTTGTGCTATCTCCTGAACATCCTGCTAATACCATGCTTAAACTTACAACTACTAATAATAATTTCTTCATTTTAAAACCTCCAATTCTGTATAAATATTAACAATAATTTTTAAATGGATCAAGCCTTTTCTTCATTATGTTTCTTTCATGAAATATGTGCAAAAAAAGCTAATGCCTAAAGCTAATGGTAAAATTAATAAAGCTTGTTCAAAACCATATGCACTAAAAACTCGTATGTCATTCTCTAAGGTCCCATCCCATGATAAATCAAGAACCATTCCAACAATAGGGCTTAAATACGAGCTTAGCATAATAACCATATTTGTTAATGATATTGCTGTTCCCGAGTATTTTTTATCAATGAATTTAACAGCATTTGGAAATACAAGTACTTGAACACTGCTAAAAAATCCGGTAGCGAACATACATAAGTATATTAAGTAAGCATTATCTATTTTGTGAAAAATAACCATAGTAAGGAAAACTGCAGAGCAAATACTACCGACTCTTAGTAATTTTATAATTGTGAAGCCTCTTGAAACTAAGTAACCACTGATTGGCGCCCCAACTGCCCATCCTGCAAAAATTAAACTCGACATTGCATTAGATGCGTTAGATGAGATGTGGTATGTTTGCTTAAAAAACATAACTGCCCACATGGATGCAAAAATGTTTGTAGGCATAAACAAAAGACATCCAATGATAGAATTAAGCCAAAATTGTCCGTTATGCCTTAACTTGAGAAGGTCTCTAATTAAAGTTTTAAATTTAATAGGGGCTCTCCTAGTAATTTTAGACTTGTGTGGTTGGTCTCGCACAACAAAAATAACGCAAGTCAAAATTAAAACCCCAATAAAAAGATAGGCCATAAAACTATTTACATAACCATATTTATGAACTGTGATATCTAATATATATTCACCTGTAATTGCACCAATCATACCCATGCTAGTTGCGATACCAGATGCGATTGCTAGATAGTTAGTAGGTAACCAATTTGATGATAGTTTTAACACCCCGACAAATGCAAAAGCTGAACCGAAACCTATTAATGCATATGCGATCAGTGCAGTTGAGAAGTGTTTTGCTAATACAAAGTATATAGCACCAATAAGACATGATAAAATGGCGACAATTAAAGTCTTTTTTGGTCCATAAAGATCCATTAAACTACCCACAAATAACTGTAAAGGCGTATAAGTCATATAGTAGGCAGACATTAAAATACCAAATTCTTTTGCATTAATGCCGAATTGCTTCATAATATCGCCCTGTAGAGCTGCTGGAGCAACTCTTAAAAAGAATTCATAAGCATAAAATGAGGCTGTGATTGTAAAAATAATCCAAGCAAATGTCGTTGGTTTAACTTTTTCTATCATTAATTATCCTTAAGTAGTTCTTTAAGTAATTGACTTACCTTTTCGGGATTTGCTTGTCCTTTTGATGCTTTCATAACTTGACCAACAAAAAAACCAAATAATTTATCTTTGCCAGCTAAATATTGCTGGTGTTGATTAGGATTGCCTATTAAGATGTCTTTAATTATCTTAATTAAGGCATCGTCATCGTCAATTAATTCAAGACCTTTTGATTTAATAACCATTTCAACTGTTTGCTCATGTTCTAGCCAAAGTGTTTTTAAAATTTCCTTTAACATTGGCTGGCTTATTCTTCTATTATTAAGATTAACTGCAAGATCAGCAATGTGTTTAGGTGTTATTGGTTGGCTTGAAATATTTAAATTATGTTTATTCATATATGCTGACAAGTCAGCAAAAATTATATTGTAGATGATTTTGTAACAACTATTTAACTTAGCAAGTTTGCAGGCATCAATAAAAAACATTTCTAGTTCTCTTGAGTCTATTAAAAGCTCTGCTTCACTTGAACTAAGATTATACTCATCGCAAAGTTCTAAAACTCTGACTTCTGGTAGTGTGGGTAGTCTGTCAAGTGCCTCTTTAATGAGTTCATCTGTTATAATAACAGGTGGTAAATCTGGTTCCGGGAAATATCGATAATCTGCAAGATTTTCTTTTTTTCTCATTGCAAAAGTTTTACCATTAGATTCATTAAATAATCTTGTTTCTTGAACAATTACGCCATTATTGGTAAGTAAAATATGTTGACGTTGTATTTCATACTCAATTGCTTTTTCTACATATCTAAATGAATTAATATTCTTTAATTCAACACGTGTGCCAAGAGGATCATTCTTATTATAACGTATGGAGACATTTGCATCACATCTAAAAGAACCTTCTTGCATATTGCCATCACATACATTGATGTATTTTACAAGATGGTGAAGTTTTTTCAGGAAGGAAAGTGCCTCTTCAGTAGAGGTTAATTCAGGCCTCGTTACAATTTCTAGCAAAGGCTGTCCAGCTCTATTCAAATCAACATAACTATTTTTTGAACCATCTGGATGTTGAGATTTGCCTGCATCTTCTTCTAAATGAGCTCTTTCAATGCCAATTTTTTTTTCATTAATAATTAAAAAACCATCATGAATTATTGGCATTTTATCTTGTGTTATTTGATAACTTTTAGGTAAATCTGGATAAAAATAATTTTTTCTTGCAAAAATTGATTTTTTATTAAGTTTTGCATTCAAGCCTTT
>JAQWRO010000106.1 GCA_029243665.1 Gammaproteobacteria bacterium | reverse complement strand
ATTTGACATTGGTACCAAAGCACGTTTTGAGGAAGCTCAATCAACACTAACTTTTGGCAGTTTAGAGGTATAAGCATTATGGAATTTCAAAGCATCATCCACCAAGCCATCGATGATCATATGGCATTGGTGTCACAATCTTTAAGTTTTTCAAAGGAAATAGAAACGATATCTCTAAAAATCATAGAGACTTTAGAAAATAATGGTGGCATTTTTTGGTATGGCAATGGCGGCAGTGCAGCAGATGCACAGCATATGGCTGCTGAGTTAGTAAGTCGATTTAAATTAGAGCGACAAGCTTTCAAGTCACAAGCTTTGACAACTGATACATCGATCATAACTGCCATAGGGAATGATTATCATTTTGATGATATTTTCAAAAGACAGGTGGAAGCTCAGGTCACTTCAAAAGATTTATGCATTGGTTTATCTACTTCAGGAAATAGCAAGAATGTCCTTAAAGGGCATCAAGCAGCGAAAGCAGTTGGTGCCACGACAGTTTCTCTATTAGGATGTGATGGAGGCATGATTAAAAGTGTCAGTGATTACTCCATTGTTGTGCCCTCTAAAGATACGCCTAGAGTACAGGAAGTACACACCCTGATTGCACATATCATGTGTGATATTGTTGAAAGAGTGATGGCAGGTAACTTAGTTCAAGTAAAAGATGGTGCGTTCGCATGATAGCCGGTGCTAAAGATTTGAACAAGCGATCCGGAGAAGTTTGTAGACATCAGTCTCTCTTGAATCAATTGGTTGTAGTTGATGGACAGCCAGGTTGTGGTAAAACATTATTTACAACACTCATTTCATCTCTCGATAGAGTTGAAATTATGAACTATTCGACAGAACTTGAAAGTATTTGTCGAATGTATGCTTTTGATAAGATGACAGATGATGCTGCAAAGTTTATGATCAAAGTGAAATTAGACGAAATGATATATGAGACAATGATGTCAAGAAGAACTAATTTTAGATATTCAGATTTATCATCCGTTTTTAGTAATCCATTACCACTTAGATACATTAAAAGAGCTTTTAAAAAAGGGGATGAGATCATTCCAGAGAAAATAAAAAAAGAACGCCCCATATTAAATTTGACCACGCATAACCTTTTGATGGATAGTAAGCCCTTATTTGATGCATATGAGGATCAATTGACTTTCATTGAGATTGTTAGACACCCACTTTATATGGTTAAACAACAAGCTTTAAATATGAAAAGGTTGTTTAATATGCCTAGAGACTTTGTAACGTATTATCAATATCAAAATGCTCAGGTACCTTTCTTTACTTATGGATACGAAAAAGAATTCTTGCAAGGCAATGAATTTGATAAGGCAATTTTTAGTATGTTGAGTGTCCATCAAAGAACAGAGTTGTTTAAGAAAAATTTAGAAGATCATTTAAAAGCTAGATTAATTACAATTCCTTTCGAATGCTTTGTATTGAATCCAGATGCGTATCTCAAGCAGATATATCAGCATTTGGACACAGATGAATCAAGTGTGACAAAAAAAATTATGAAAAAGAATAAAGTGCCTAGAACAAAGTTAGCAAATGGAATAGATTTACCAATTTATCGTCGTTGTGGTTGGCAGCCTTCTAAGTCAGATAACGAGTTTGAGGAGTTGGAATTAAGAAGACAATATGCCATTGATCAAGGTATTTCAGAACAAGCATTACATGTGTTAGATCAATTGAGTCAAACATATGAAAAGCAATATCTATCGGACTATGATTGGATATGGAAAGAAGTTGAAAAGGTGTGATGAGTATAATATGAGTGTGAAAAAAATTGCAATGATCCCTGCTCATTCAGGAAGTGAAGAGAGCATAAATGAAAATTCAAGGTTGTTGGGTGGAAAGCCTTTGGTTTGGCATATTGTAACAGCCATTATTAATGCCAAAAAGTTCAAAAAATCTGATATTTATATAAACTCAAATTCAAAAGAAATTGAAGAAATTGCCCATGATTTAGGGGTTAATTTTTATCCGGGATCTCCTGAATATGCTAACAGTAAAACTAGAAAGGATTATTGTATCAAAGACTTCGTTGCTAATGTTGATATGGATGTTTTGTTCCAGTTTTCACCAGCATCCCCCTTCATTACATCTCAACAGATTGAGGATTTTGTTGAAAGAATATTGGGTGAAAACCTAGATACACTTATATCAGTGCATGCACAAAAAAAAGAATGTATGTTTAATGAAAAACCAGTTAATTATGATTCGTCAGTGGCAAAGGATTCACAGCAGATAACGCCTTTGCATGCTTATACACATGGAATGATGGCTTGGCATATAGAGCAGTTTAAGAAAAATATGTTGTTACATAATAGTGGATATCATGGTGTTGATGGTAAAACAGGTTTTTTTGAGTTATCAGGCTTTTCTGCTATTGATATTGAGACGGAAGATGACTTTAGATTAGCTGAAGCTGCTTATGAGTGCATCCATCAACCTTATCCATTGCAACCTCAATATTATAATCCAAAATTGCATGTGCGCATAACGTCAGAAGCTGATGTGCCGTCCATTATTGATGGTGATGGTGTTGCTCAGGCAAGCTATGCTGAAGCAAACCAGAGTGTAAGAAATATACAAGATATTTTAAAGAGTAAGGAATCACCTTCGTGGATCCATAGGGTTGTAAATAGTGAAAGTAATAGTGCATGTTTGATATGCCAGCAGCCAGGAGAAGGCAATAGACGTCACTATCATCCCAGATGGAATGAGTGGTGGTTTATTATCCAAGGCACCTGGGACTTTGAAATCGAAGGTGAGATTAAATCTGTTAAAACAGGTGATTTTGTGTTTATTCCTAAAAATTCCTGGCACAAAATTACAGCCACAGGTGATAGACCTGCTATTCGATTGGCTGTTAGCAGAGAGGGCGTGGAACATGTCTATCGATCAGAAGAAACAAAGGTAATTTAATATGAAGGTTATCGCTATGATTCCGGCGCGCTTAGGAAGTAAACGTATTAAAAAAAAGAACCTTAGATTAATAGATGGTAAACCGCTCATTAGTTATGTTCTTGACTCAGTTGCTAAATGCGAATGTTTTGATGAAGTATACATTAATTCTGAAGCACCAATTTTTGATGAAATAGCAAAAGCACATGGGTGTAATTTTTATCAGCGACCTGAAAGTCTTTCATCTGATCAAGCCACAAACGATGAATTTTGTTATGATTTTATGCAAAACGTTAATGGCGATATCATCATTCAAATTTTGCCAACGTCACCATTCATAACGACGGGTGAAATTGAAGATTTTACAAATTCTATGCTTAAAGATAAATGCGATACGCTTATATCAGTGGAAGATAAACAGATAGCTTGCATTTATCGAGGTCACCCCATAAATTTTGATAAGCAAAAAATTAATCCGCCATCGCAATCAATGATCTCTGTCCAAGCTTATGCAACAGTTTTAATGGGTTGGACATATGAAAACTATGATAAAAATATGCAGAAATTTGGCAGCGCATATCATGGTGGCGATGGTAAAGTTAGTTATTTTCCTTTAAGAGGTTTATCAACAATTGACATAGATAGAGAGGAAGATTTTTTGTTGGCAGAAAGCATAATATTATCTAAGAAAATTGAACAAAATAAATCGATTGATTACTATGGTGAAAAAAGTGAGGCTTGTTTATAGTGACGAATCTAGTATTAATTATTGGTGGAACCTCAGGCATAGGTTTTGCAACTGCTAAATATTTAAAAGATTTAGGTTATAAGGTTATTATTGCAGGCCGAAGGAAAATTGAACTTCAAAGTGAGATCTCTTTTGAAGTAGATGTTTGTGATGAACAGTCCATTACTCTTTTAAAAGAAAAAATAGAAAATCAATATGGAAAAATAAATGCATTGGTTTATTCAGCTGGGAAAACACTACCAAAAAAATCAATACTCAATTTTGAAAAAGAACAATGGCAGGAAATGCTGAGTGTCAATGTAACGGGATTAATCTTGTGCTTGAAAGCATTCTATCCTCATCTCGTAGATACAAATGGGCGTGTTGCTATAATCAGTTCTGTGGCAGCTCGATCATATAGTAGATTCTCAAGCTTTGAATATACTGCAAGTAAAGCAGCTATTGGTGGCATTGTAAGGCAGTTGTCTCAAGAGTGGGCAAAAGATAAAATTTTAATCAATTCTGTTTTTCCGAGTACAACAAGGACCAAGATGTTAGAAGGGGTATTGAAGCCAGAAGCGCTTGAATCTTTGGCATCAAGCTCGCCTTTAGGGGAGATTGCTGATCCCTCTGATACTGCACGTGCAGTTGAGTTTTTGATCAGTCGCAAAAATAAATACACAACAGGTTCAGGCATTGATGTTTCTGGTGGGGCTTTTCTAAATGCATAATAAACAGTTAAATGTTGGCATCATAGGTTATGGTAAAATGGGTCGATTGCGTGAGTCTGCAGTAGAGAAAAGAAACTTTGCAAAAGTGATATCTATTTATGATCCTAATAATGAAGCCATAGAATCTGTTAAATATAAAGACTCTGCTGAAAGTATCATTCATGATAAAAGTATTGATGTTATTTTTATTTGCACACCTAATTATAAAAATTTTCCATTAACAAAGATGGCATTGGGTTTAGGAAAACATGTTTTTTGTGAAAAGCCGCCAACATTTACTGCTAATGAAATGAGGGAAATACGTCAAGTAGAATCTGTCTCAGGTAAAAAACTTATGTATGGGTTTAATCATAGGCACCATGAAAGCATTATAAAAATGAAAGAAATGGTCGATTCAAAACACTATGGACGAATTCTTTGGATGAGAGGTCGTTACGGGAAAAGCGTAGACACATCATTTTATTCAACCTGGCGATCACAAAAAAAATATTCCGGTGGTGGTATATTGATGGATCAAGGCATTCATATGGTAGACTTGTTCTTGCATTTAGCTGGCCAATTTGATGAATCAAAATCATATTTATCAAATTTATATTGGCAAGGAGATGTGGAAGATAATGCATTTGTGACCTTAAGAAATACTAAAACAGGTGTGCTAGCTTCATTACACTCAACAATGACACAGTGGCGACATTTGTTTTCCTTAGAGGTTTTTTTAGAAAAAGGCTATATGGTTTTGAATGGTTTAAAAACATCATCGGGGACTTACGGAGATGAAACACTTACAGTTGCTAAAAGCCGTTCAACTGCACCAGCTGCAACATGGGAAGATGAGTCTCATTATGCTTTCCATGTAGATAATTCATGGGACTATGAAGTAGAGCATTTTTTTAATGCGATAGCAAATAATAAACCTATTGAAACCGGTTGTTCAAAGGATGCTTTAGAATTGATGACTTTACTTGATGAGATATATAAAGAACCCATCTTAAATGTTTCAAGTCCATCGTCTGAAGATCTTTGTAGATGATTCTTTATATTGAACAATTATCATTTTTTTCTTTAATGCCTTTGTTGTTTCGAACTGCAAAAGCTGAAAAGATCTATTATATTCACGCAACCAAGCTAGGGCTTTATGGCATAAAAATCTTTAAGAGATTTGTTTCTCTTGATATCAGCCCTTGTATTTTCAAGATGATGCAGGTGCGTGATTCGTCAGGTGAAATAATAAGGCAGCGTCATTCACGCAAAGACATTCGAGAAGTGACTTCAAGTATAGTCGAAGATATAAGAAAAAATAATACAAAACATAATGTACCGCATCATTATGTTAGAAGAAGTTTAAATGGCTCTGTTTCAGTTTTAGAGCGACATAATATTTCAAGAGTCATTTATCTTGTTGATGTGGTTGCATGGCATTTAAAAAAACATCATCCCTATAATGAGGGTGCTTTAATAGCGTATCGTCGACCTTTTAAGCGTCATATTGAAGCCTATGCGCTTAAAAGAAATATAACTGTTAATGCGTTGCCTTGGGGTGTGGGTTTATCGGGTAACGCTTATGAAAAGAAGCAATCCTTCATTTTTAGATTTCCAAAATTAAAACATTTATTGTCAGCACTAAAACATCTAAGCTGTAATAAAAATCAACGCTCAAAACAACAACAAACATCAAATCACGCCAAAATATTATTTAACATGCGCGGAGATTTATCACTAGATTCTGATGGTCATCATTCAGATTTTTTTGCTTATTTAAACTCAGATTTGTCAATAAATAATATGATGGTTGATCTAAGGAATGTGAATGATGATGTGGTTATAGGCCTTAAAAGTCGCGGCATAAGCCCTTTTAATCGTCATTTGATGTTTCTGGATGTATTTAGAAATAAAGAGAAATATTCTATCTATGGTTCGACACGATCAGAGCAGAAGCATTTGTCTAAGCTGTCGAAATCATATGCACTTTCTTTTAAAAGGCATGAAAAACTATATGCTAAAAACAATGTTCGTATAGACTATGATTGGTTTAAATATGCTGCTGATCATGCCATTAAGAAGAATGTGTTAGAGAAAAATAACGGTATTTATGCGCTTCAGCAACTCATGTTTGATGGCTATGAGAATGAAGAATGTATCTTTGAGTCAGATGTTTATTTTGCCTTCTCAAATTTCAGCTTTGAGATAGATAAAAAAATTAAATCTAAATGCCCTTATTATATTATAACAGGCTACCCAAGAGATTATGCTAAGCATCATCTTGAGCAAGAAGCGAAGATGATTAGACAACAGCTTAAGGCAAATGGTGCTAATTATATCGTTGCAGTATTTGATGAGAACTCAAATCAGGATGAAAGGTGGCATACAGGACATTCATTACAGGAAGAGAATTATCGTTATATTTTAGAATTGCTGCTTAAAGAAGATAATGTAGGAGTAATTTTCAAACCAAAAGTAGCTAGAACATTAAGGTCACGTTTGCCAAAGATTAATCCCTTATTAGATACTGCATTACAAACAGGGCGTTGTTATATTTTTGAAGAAACAATTACGCATACAACGAAAGCTTCTCCATTGGTTGCAGGTTTGGCCGCTGACATATCCATTCATGGTCATTTATCTGCGGGTACTGTAGGGTTAGAGTGTGCCGTTCATGGTTTGCCATGTTTACTTATTGACAGAGAAGGGTCAAAAAGCAAATTAAATGAATTGCCAAAGGGGAAAGTTGTTTTCGATGATTGGCCGCAATGTATAGATGCTTTATTAACGCATCTAAAATCAAAAAAAGGCATTGAGGGCTTCGGTGATTGGTCATCTATTGTCAATGATTTAGACCCATTCCAAGATGGTTTAGCAGCAAAAAGAATTGGTACTTATCTTAACTGGATGATCAAAGATTTTGATGCTGGATTTGATCGAGAAGATATTTTAAAAAGAGCTGCAAAACGTTATGCTGAAGCATGGGGTAGTGATAAGGTTTTATGTTTAAAT
>JAQWRO010000098.1 GCA_029243665.1 Gammaproteobacteria bacterium | reverse complement strand
GATGTGGCGGTGTGACGTTCAGGTAAATTATTGTGCTAAAAGTTATATGACTGAAACCATTAGACATGAGCAATCTGCTGCCTTTGCAGTATTGAGTCAAGTTTTAACCAATGGTTTTTTGCACCGTGTGATTCGTGAGCAAGGTGGTGCTTATGGTGGTGGCGCTGTTTATAAGCCATTATCTGGGGAGTTTAGTTTTTACTCCTATAGAGATCCTAATGTGGAAAAAACTTTTAAAGCATTTGAGGAAGCCATGCATTGGGTTATTAAGAATGATTGGGATACACATTTGTTTGATGAAGCAATCATTAGCTTGGTCGGGCAATTAGACAGACCCGAAACACCGATTGGCGGTCCAAAGCGTGTATTTATGAATGCTTATGCTGGTTTCAGCGAAGATGATCGTAGCACCTATAGACAAAAATTGCTGAAGGTTAAGCGTGACGAAATCATTCACGTTGCAAAAGCTTATTTCTCAAATGGACAGCATTGTGGGCTTGCTTTGATAGCACCCAAGGGCCAAGAATCAATTGGTGAAATAAACTTTGAAATAATCGAGATGAATTAATTAGTAGTCTTGTTAGTGACTGGTAGCTTAGCGTCTTCCCAAGCCGTTAGGCCACCTTTAACTGAATATAAGTTTTGGTAACCTAAGTCTGCAAGATAATCAGCAACAGTTTTAGATCGCACGCCACGTTGGCACATCAGAATAAGTGTTTGGTTGTTGTTCTCAAATATGTCTTTGAGAGTAGTTATCTGACTTTTAGGATGATGTGTGGCACCGGTTGCATGGCCAGATTCCCACTCATGCTGTTCTCTTACGTCTATTATTAAGTCGCCTTGTGCTTGCATTTGAAAAGCAAGCTCTACATCAATTTCTTTTATATTCATTTCGTTATATTAGCCATAAATTTTTTTTTATGCAATATTTTAGTGCGGTACAAAATAGGCGTTAGCACTTAACTGTTCATCAATTTTTAAGTCGGACTTTAGGTCTAAGATATGTTTGAATTCAGTGTGTGGGATACACATTGGAAAATTGCTATCGTGGGGCCTAATGATGTTATGTAATTTGTTTTTTTGTTCCTTAAGTATTTGATGGATATGATCTGAATTTAGGGGCGGTGTGTTGGCTGGCCATATCAATGCTGAATGAACCGACTGGCTCATAAGGCTAATTCCCCTTTGGAGGCTTGTCATAACTGGTTGTTGGTAAGCGCTATTATAAGCGTAAAGCCAGCTCTTATCTTCAAGTATGTCTGAGTCAATTAAGCATTTATCACCCAAAACAATTATTTTTTGTCCGATTTGGTACTGGTTAAAGTTTGTAATCAATTGATGAATGTTTTCTGAAAATAGTTTGATCGATGTTTGGTCTCCAGGCGCTTGTGCAGATAATAGTATGATTGCTTGACGGTGAAAAGATGTTTTTGTAAATAGCTTCATACCAATGATTATAGTCGCTTTTAAAGCTTGTATTATGAATTAACACCATTGTTTTAAATTTATGTTATAATTGTTAAATAAAGGAATGTGTTTTATGGCTGTAAGATCTATATTTATATTTGTCTGTCTTATAATGAGTTTAGGTCATGCGGATAATGCGCAGCCTCAGCAAGTCAATAAGCAACAATTTGTCTATTGTCCTAAGATAGAAAGCCTTGTGCGTGATGACGTTTCAGGAAAGTGGAGTGCCCCTGGAGGGTGGTTTAGTATGAAATACTCGTTTGCCAAACAAGTCAATGAATACTTAGGTGCATCCTATAGAGGTGACGATATTGGTCGGATTGCTTGTTACTACATATCCAATGAGACTGGAGATGCACGCATTACTTTGAAAAACACAAAATTGACACAGCTACCTAGCTTGGATGTTTGGAAAAATTCAGAACAAGATAAAAAAATTAAAGTCTGTAATGCAGATGCGAATGTTGGTTGTCCGTTCATTGTTTTTCAGGAAAGTCAACAAATTGAAAGTCTAGAAGATGCCATATTAGACATGCCCAAATAAACACAAAAATTTTCATTGAGCTCTTGGTTAATAATATGTTAATTTAGCACTGTTAAAGAGGTATATTAATGAATAGCACACTCAAGCCAGCGCTTGTTGGATTAAGTAAAGATGAATTATTAGAAAATGCATTAGCCAACAATGAAGGATTTATAAATGACAATGGGGCATTTATTGTAGAGACTGGACATAGAACTGGGCGTTCACCTAAGGATCGTTTTATTGTCAAAGACGATTGTACGAAAGATTTAGTCGATTGGGGCAACATTAACCAACCATTTTGTGCCATTCAGGTAGACAAGTTATGGCAAGAAGTTGAGTTATTTGCCAGACAGCAATGTCAGTGTTATGAACAGTCGCTAAGAGTGGGTTCGAGTGATAAGTTTGGGATTAATGTTAAAACGATTAATACATATGCCTGGCATAGTCTTTTTGTTAAAAATTTATTCATTGACCAGCCGGCGCATCCAGCGCTAGATCAATGGACTTTACTATCCGTGCCTCAATTCAAGTGTGACCCTAAAAAGCATCAAACCAACTCAGATGGTTGTGTTATTATAGATTTTTCAAGAAAAAGAGTTCTCATTGCTGGGATGCGATATGCAGGTGAGATGAAGAAATCCTTTTTTTCAGTGCTTAATTTTATACTGCCAATGCATCAAATTTTACCCATGCATTGTGCAGCTAACCAAAGCGCAAATAAAGATGATGTTTCATTGTTTTTTGGGCTTTCTGGTACCGGTAAAACCACTTTGTCAGCTGATGTGTCTCGTGAATTAATCGGTGATGATGAGCATGGTTGGTCAGATGAGGGTGTCTTTAATTTTGAAGGTGGTTGTTATGCGAAGTGTATAGATATATCAGAGAAAACTGAGCCTTTGATATGGCGTGCCATTCAAAAACATGCCGTTCTTGAGAACGTTGTTGTCAATGCGGATGGTGTCGTAGATTATACGGATTCATCTAAAACAAGTAATACTAGAGCTGTTTACCCTAGATCATTTATCCCAAACTGCGAACCAACCAATCAATGTCAGACACCTGACCGTTTGATCTTTTTGTGCTGTGATCTTTATGGTGTATTGCCACCATTGGCAAGATTGACACCTGAACAGGCTGCTTATTATTTCTTGAGTGGTTATACTGCGCTAGTGGGTAGTACTGAGGTGGGTGCTGGCGATGCTGTTAAACCAGTATTTAGTCCATGTTTTGGTGCAGTGTTTTTCCCTCATGCTTTTAAAGTCTATGCTGATTTGCTGCAAAGCAAATTAAAGTCGTCGGGTGCACAGGTTTACTTGATGAATACAGGGTGGCATGCAGGAGCATATGGCTCAGAGGCAGGAAAACGTTATTCATTGAAGTTTACTAGAGCCATACTTGACTCAGTCCACACGCCAGAAGTTAATGATTGTGAATGGGAGATTATGTCAGACTTTAATTTTGAAATACCAAAATCATTGGCTGGTTTTGATAGTAATAATCTCAATCCAAAGTATGCTTGGTCAAATGTTGAAGATTATAAACAAGCAAAAATGGCTTTAATTGAAGCATTCCAAAAAAACTTTGCTCAGCATAATATTCCTGCGCTTGAGTCTGTAGGGCCAACTTTAACAGAAGCTTGCGTTTGAGTCATAAGCTAAGTATCGGGATCCTTGGCACTGGCAATATGAGCCGTGCTTTTGTATTGTCGATTCAAAATGCTGTTGGTGTCATCGGAGTGAAAGGGCGTACGCTTGAGGCAAGTAATTATTTTGCAACTGAGCTTAATGTGATCGATTGGCATGACCCAAGCGCTTGGTCTGAATCTGATGTGTGGGTGATTGGTGTGAAACCTAATCAGTTTCAAACTGCATGTGTGCCATTAGAAAGTATTTATGATGCTGCATGTCATAAGCCAACTATCATTTCATTAATGGCTGGTGTCTCACTTGCAACATTAGAAACACAATTTCCAAATGCCAATGTCGTCAAAGTGATGGCAAATTTATCAATTGCAACATCTAAACCAGTGTTTGCAGTAAATACTAATACATCTTTAGAAGATATACCATTTGCTGATGTTTTAAAAACACTTGGAGATCTTGTTGTTTTGAATGAAAAAGAGATGCACTTAGCGACAGTTTTACTAGGTAGTGGTCCTGCAATATTTTTAGCGATCCAACAGCGGTTATACGAGTCAGGTAAAAAGTTAGGCTTAAGTGATGTTAAATCATTGCAATTATCTCAGGGTGCTTTAAGTGGTGCATCTGCTCTAAGTGTTAATCAATTCATACCTCAAGATCTCATTAATCAAATTGCATCCCCAGGTGGGACGACTGAGGCTGCCTTAAATGTCATTGATCATAGTGAATTACTCGGTTGCTGTGAAGATGCTGTAGTAGCAGCATGTGAGAGATCTATTGAAATTAGCTATAATGGTCAAAATAATGAAAATAGCGATTGACAGTTATAAAGTATCAGGACTATAGTACGATTATAACAAACGAAGAATTCCCCATAATTTATGATACAATTTTTGCAATACGCAAGCATTGATTAGCAATCTTACGAGGAATCAATTCATACATTTTTTTTGAAGTAGAGGATTTATATGATAAACGTAACTGATAACGATTTTCCAAAGGCAGTGCTTGAATCAGAAATACCAGTGCTGGTTGATTTTTGGGCTGAATGGTGTGGGCCATGCAAAATGATAGCGCCAATTTTGTCTGATATTTCAGAAGAATATGGTGAAAAATTAATTATTGCAAAAGTGGATGTTGAAGCAAATCCTAATACGCCAGCGCAATATTCAGTCAGAGGTATCCCAGCTTTGATGATTTTTCATCGCGGTGAAGTCATCGGTACAAAGGTAGGAGCGCTTTCAAAAGCACAGCTTAAAGAGTTTATTGATGAATGCTTAGGTTGATTTAAGAATGGAAAAAGAAATGAGTGAAAAAAAAATTATAGATATCAATCAAATAAAAAGTCTATCATTGCCAAAGCTTCATGAGCTTGCTCAAGAATGTGGGATTGATAATTTACGTCATAGAAAATCTGAGCTAGTTTTCAGTTATTTGAAAAAAATGGCTAAATCCAATCAGGATGCAGAGTTTCAAGCTGAAGGTGTTCTTGATATTATGCAAGATGGATATGGTTTTTTGCGTTCAGAAATGAATTCTTATCGAAGTGAGCCAGATGATATTTATGTCTCACCCAATCAAATTAAACGTTTCTCTTTGAAAACTGGGGATGTTGTCTGTGGTAAGATCAGATCTCCTAAAGATAATGAGCGTTATTTCGCATTGTCTCAAGTCATATCCTGTGGCGGCTTGCCTCCAGAAAAAAATCGATTTAAAGTTGACTTTGAAAGTTTGACACCTCTGTTTCCAGATGAAAGAATTATGTTGCCGAGAGATAATGGCAGTACTGAAAGCATCACAACGCGAGCCATAGATTTAGTTGCACCTATTGGTAAAGGTCAAAGAGCGCTTATTGTTGCTCCACCAAAAGCAGGTAAAACATTATTAATGCAGGCTATGGCTCATTCGATTCTTGCCAATCATCCTGAATGTTACCTCATTGCTTTGGGTATTGATGAGCGTCCAGAAGAAGTGACCGAAATGCGTCGTTCAATTAATGCTGAAGTTGTTGCAAGTACATTTGACGAATCTGCTCAAAGACATGTTCAGGTGGCTGAAATGGTTATTGCTAAAGCAAAAAGAATGGTTGAGGCTAAGAAAGATGTAATCATCATTCTTGACTCGCTAACGCGTTTAGCAAGGGCTTATAATACTGTGACTCCATCTTCTGGTAAAGTATTAACTGGTGGTGTGGATGCAAATGCATTGCAAAGACCTCGACGATTCTTCAGTGCTGCAAGAAACATTGAAGAGGGTGGAAGTTTAACCATTGTCGCAACTTGCTTGGTTGAAACGGGTTCAAAAATGGATGATATCATTTACGAAGAGTTTAAAGGAACTGGTAACAGTGAGATCCATTTAAGTCGATCCATTGCACAAAAGCATTTATACCCTGCCTTAAATGTTAAGACTTCGGGGACTAGACGTGAAGAACTCATTACGTCAGATGATGAGCTCAAAAAGATGCTTGTGTTGCGTAAATACTTGCAAACAATGGAAGATTCACAATCAATAGAGTTTTTAATCGATAGGCTAAAAGCAACGCAAAATAATAAAGAATTTTTTGAAGCCATGCGTGGCGATAAGTAGTTTTTCTTATGATGGATGTTAAGTTTTATAATACTTTAACCGCCAAAAAAGAGCCTTTTACTCCAGTTGATGACAAGCATTTAAAAATTTATGTATGTGGTCCAACTGTGTATGCGCGACCGCACATTGGTAATGCAAGACCTAGGGTTGTATTTGATCTTTTAGCCCGATTTTTAAAGGTTCTTTACCCTAAAGTCACCTATGTCAGTAATATTACTGACATCGATGATAAAATAAACGATGCTGCCCTTAAGTCTGGCAAATCGATTCAAGACATTACAAATTTGTATCGTAGGCATTTTGATGAGGATATGGCAGCATTGAATTGTTTAAAGCCAGACATTGAGCCTACGGTTACTGATAACATTGATTGTATCATTGAGACCATTCAAAACATCATAGATAAAGATCATGCTTATGTAGCCGAGGATCATGTTTTATTTTCTGTAGATTCTTTCTCTGACTATGGGAAGTTGTCAGGGCGAACTTTAGAAGATCAAAAAGCGGGTGCAAGGGTTGCTGTTGTAGATTTTAAAAAACATCCTGGTGATTTCGTACTGTGGAAGCCTTCTACTGGTCATGAGCCAGGTTGGGAAAGTCCATGGGGTTTTGGTAGACCGGGTTGGCATATTGAATGTACAGCAAATATTATTCGACATCTTGGGATGCCGATTGATATTCATGCAGGTGGTACTGATTTAGTATTTCCGCATCATGAAAATGAACTGGCACAAGGTGAATGCTGTAGTGATGTTAAACTATTTAGTAAATACTGGATGCATAATGGTTTTATCAATGTTAATAGTGAAAAAATGTCTAAATCAATTGGTAATATTTTATTAATTGAAGATTTGCTTGAAACTGCATCTGGAGAAGCTATTCGTCTAGCTATTTTATCTACACATTATCGTCAGCCTATTGATTGGCGCGATGATACATTGACGCAAGCAACAGCTAATTTAAATAAAATACATGCCGCATTGAGTCAGTTTCCGGTCGAGGCTAAACCTATTTTAGATGCTAATTTATTTCATGCTTTAGCGGATGATTTAAATACGCCACTTATGTTGACTGAAATCTATCAACTTTGTAAAAAAGTTATGTCTGGAGATGCTAAAGCACATAAATCATTGGTTGCTATGACACACATGCTTGGCCTTGGTTTGCAGTCTTTAGATAAAAAAACTACTATTTCTGAAGAATTATTAGCCGAAGTAGAGGCGTTGATTGCAGAAAGAAAACAAGCCAAATTAGATAAAAATTATCAATTAGCTGATGATATTCGCCAAAACCTTACAAGTCGAGGCATTGAAATTCAAGATAAGGGCAATGAAACAACCTGGTCATGGAAAAAATAAGACAGTGTTTTTTGTTATTATTGTTTAGTAAGGCATTCGCAACCCTGAGCTGCGATGAGTTGCCTGGTATCTGGTTGGGACATATGAGTGATGAAATGCATTTAATGCTCGATGAATCAGTGCCTGTTGTGTTTAAGGTTGAAAAAAAAGAAGACCAATATATAGGTCAATTTCAGTTTATTAATGATGTTCCTGCGATATCATCAAGGTTTTGGATTGCAACATGTGATCAAGGTCAAATCAAAAATGTATATTTTATTGACTCTATGCACAATCAATGTGGCATTCAATCAAAAGACATCGTTTTAGATCATGCATTAAAGATGACTTTGAATTGGCAAAATGCCATGATAGATACAATACTTAAAGTCGATTTGGTTCGATTGAAAAAAAAACTTATTGAAAATCCGAATTTAGCAGAGCATCATCCAAAAACGTGCCATTAGTCATTTGAACTCGAAGTTAATTCAGCATATCATCATTGGTAGGAGAGTCATTAAAAAATTATGTCATTAGCAATAGAATTAAATTCGGAGCAAAAGCAGGTTGTCTGTGCTCCTTTTGGTCATCAACTTGTACTAGCAGGTGCGGGTAGTGGAAAAACAAGGGTATTGGTGCATCGCATTGCTTGGATTGTTGGTGAATGTAATGTATCTCCCTATAATGTGATGGCAGTCACTTTTACAAACAAAGCGGCTAGTGAGCTTAGATCGCGTGTTGAAAGTACATTATCTGGGCAGCTCAAGGGAATCATGCTCGGAACGTTCCACGGTCTTTGTCATCAATTACTGCGTCAATATGCTGAAAAGGTAAATCTACCTACAACCTTTCAGGTTATGGATAGTGATGATCAACAACGTTTGATAAAAAAAATTCATAAAGAATATGGGTTAGATGAAGATAAGTGGCCAGCTAAGAAAACACAAAGTTTTATCAATCAACAAAAAGAACAAGGGAGACGCGCCAAAGATATTGGTGTGGAACGAAATCCTTTTACAGCACAAATGATTACTGTATACAAACGTTATGAAGACATGTGTGAAACAAGTGCTTTAGTTGATTTTACAGAATTGCTTCTTAGAACTTATGAATTATTGAGAGATGATGATGAGCTTCGTTTACATTACCAGACTCGGCTTAGTCACATTTTGGTAGATGAGTTCCAAGATACCAATGCTTTGCAATATGCTTGGCTAAAACTATTTGTTGGTGAAAACACAAATATTATGGTGGTAGGTGATGATGATCAATCTATTTATAGTTGGCGTGGCGCAAGGGTCGAAAATATTTTTGCCTTTGAAAAAGATTTTCCAAATGTATTGGTTAGCCGACTTGAGCAAAACTACCGTTCGACTGGGAATATCTTGGGCGCAGCTAATGAGGTGATCCACTATAATACCAATCGTATGGGTAAAAAGCTTTGGACCGAGTCAAAT
>JAQWRO010000089.1 GCA_029243665.1 Gammaproteobacteria bacterium | reverse complement strand
TATAATTGAAATATAAATAGGAGAAAATAATAATGAAAAATTATATGAAATATTTTTTATTGATGGGATTGGTATCAGTGCCAAGTGCTGCATTGGCTTATGAAGATATAAGAATAAGTGGAACATATGCTGAACCCTCGCAGCCTAATTATGTACCTGTTTCACCTCCTACAAGAAGTCATTGGTAATAACTTGTATCCAATATGGTTTCTTTTATTTAGATATATTTAGTAATGCTTTATACTATCATTATGAAACATGATGAAAACCATAGTATAGCATTGCTAGCAACAGGTGATGAGGTTGTTAGTGGGGATATCATCAACCGGAATGCAAGTCAAATTGCTAAGCAACTGGATGATCACAGATTTTATGTCAAAACTCATTTAGCTGTTAGAGATGATCAGAAAACTGTTGTGAATGCCATTCAATGGTTAATGAAATCACATAAAGTCATTATTACAACAGGTGGGTTGGGTCCTACGCTAGATGATTTAACCATTGATGCAATATCAGAAGCCACCCAGTTACCAGTTGAATTTAACCCAGATGCATGGGCAATGGTACAGCGTATTTACAAAGATTATGGGATTTCCTGTCCGGATAATAACAAACGTTTGGCTCGATTCATTAAAGGATCGACATTGTTTAAACCTGTAAACGGTACAGCACATGGCTCATTAATTCAAACGGATCAGCACATCATTATTGCATTGCCTGGGCCACCCAAAGAATGTATGCCAATGGTCACAAGAGACTTAATTCCATATCTTAAAACACAAGCATTAGATAATGCTTTGTTTAGAACGACTTTTTATTTATTTGCTGCAAGTGAGAGTCATGTGGCAAGCTTAGTAGAGCCTGAGTGTCAAAAAAACAACCTATCATTTGGTTTCAGAACTTCTTTTCCGTATTTGGAAGTAAAAGTTTTTACAAAAGCACCTAACCCAAAACTAGACGGCATACAGGAAAAAGTCAGTCCATGGTTTATTGGGTTTAAAGCTATTAAATATGAACATATTTTCTTTGATTATTATTTAAAGCAGTTTGATGCATTTAAATTTAATACGAACGAACAAGCCAAGCCATTACTTGCATGGTTGCCAGGTTGGCACAAGCAACAAGGTTCAATCGAGCTTAATGTCGCTTACATTGATTCAGAAAAGACCATAGAATCAAGTTACCATGGTCAAAAAGCATCTTTTACACTGAATAAGAATTATTCTCAGGAACGAATCTGTTTGCTGGCTAAAGCATGGTTGTCTATGCAATGGGTTCAGTGGCTTCAAATACCTTTAGATTGATCCCAAATATAGGTTTTGCTCATTGCGCTCAATTGTGATTAAAAGCTGTTGATTCTTATTTTGTAAAATTGATTTAAGGTTGGCTAATTGTCCGATGGGTTTGCGGTCAATCGCCTTTATCAAATCTCCTTTTTGTAACCCGATTAGGAATGCTTCACTGCCTTCCTTAACATCAGTTACTAATAGACCTGTTTGTAATTCATTGTCTTTATTAAGTTCTTTGTATTCAATCATTTGTGCGCCCGATAATTGTGTACCAGGTTTTTGTGAGCCTTCAAAATTAGTGGTCTTAGATTTGATTGTCATTGGCTTATTTTCACGTAGAAGTTGAATGATAAGGTCAGCGTCTATACGCACACTGCTGATAGCAGCTTTTAGTTCATTTGGATTGGTTGTGTCATGTCCATTAATGCTAAGAATGATGTCTTCAACCTTAATGCCAGCTTTTAAGGCAGGGGATTCTGGTAAAACTTCGGCAACCATAACACCTTTTTGATTTTTTTGAAGTTTTAATATTTTGTGAAGTGCTGGAGATATCTCTTGTACAACAACACCAAACATGCCTCTTTTTACATCGCCATATTTTTTAAGTTGTTCAACAATTGGTTGAACAGTATCAATTGGAATCACAAAACCTAGGCCTATGCTACCACCAGAGACTGTTGTTATGGCAGTACAGATGCCAAGTAACTCACCAGTGTCATTGACCAATGCACCACCTGAGTTACCTGGATTGATGGGTGCATCTGTTTGAATGAGGTTGTATAGTTGTCCAAGCTGTCTATTTAAGCCACTGATGATGCCAGATGTGATCGTGTGATCTAATCCAAATGGATTGCCAACTGTGATTACCCTTTGTCCAACTTCTGGTTTGTCTTTACTAAGCGGCATTGGCACGAGGTGTGAGGATTTAACTTGTATGAGTGCTAAATCGGTCATTTTATCACGGCCAATTTCTTTAGCTTTTAATCTCGTGCCATCGTGTAGGGTGACAATAATGAGCTCTGGGTCCTGAATTACATGTGCATTTGTTACAATATA
>JAQWRO010000058.1 GCA_029243665.1 Gammaproteobacteria bacterium | reverse complement strand
CTCAGGAAATTCTTTTAAAGCCAACACCAATGCCTTCATCAAGAATGGCAGCTGTGTAATACGCTTGCCTTGTGCTTTAAGCATTGACTTAAATTCTTTAAAGTTTTGATCCAATAAAGTGATGTCTGCTTGGCCAAATTGGGTGACATGTGGAATGTTTAACCAATTACGCACCATGTTTTTACCAGTGATTTGTTTAATCTTTGATAAAGGTTTAGTTTCGACCGATCCAAATTGACTAAAGTCAATCGATGGCATGGTTGGTAAAGCAGCGCCGCCAGTTGACCCAGCCTGACTCAGTCTTGCTTTGACAAATTGAATTAAATCTTCTTTTTGGATACGTCCTTTTTGACCAGTACCTTTAATTTGATTCAAATCAATCCCAAATTCACGAGCATAACGTCTGACACTGGGACCAGCATACACTTTATCAAATGATGGCAACGGCTCATGGGTAGCTGGCTTAGCTACGGTTGGCGTTGGCTGCTGCACAACAGGTTTTTGAGGCTCACTAGCCACAGGCTTCTGTGTAGACTCAGGTGTTGCCACTGACACAGCTGTACTGCCCTCAGTCAGCACATCAATCATCGGTTGACCTTGCTTAATTTGGTCGCCAACATTCACATGAATGGCTTTGATTTCCCCTGCTTCAACAGCAGGCACTTCCATAGTTGCCTTCTCACCCTCCAAGGTTAACACAGGCTGATCAACTGTAATGGTATCGCCCACCTGCACTAAACACTCTATGACTTGTGCGCTGTCTGCGCCCCCTAAATCAGGAATCATTAACGTTTGTAATTGTGGCTCGTTCTTCTCTGGCGTTTGTGTAGCCATAGTTTCAGTTGACGTTTCTTCTGAAGTAGTTTCAGTAGCATTTGGGGTTGCAGTAGTATTAGCAGTTAATTCTAAAACGGCATCGCCCACATTGACTGTATCGCCGACATTAACCAATACCTGTGCTACTTCACCTGCTTCCGTTGCAGGTACTTCCATCGTCGCCTTTTCACCTTCTAATGTTAAGATAGGTTGATCAACTTCAATGTGATCACCAGGTTTGACTAAAACCTCGATAATTGTTACGTCGCTGGCACCACCAAGATCAGGTATAAGTAATTTAGTCATTAGACATCCTCCTTAATACCCTGATATAAATCAGCAACTGTAGACTGTGGATCTTCGTCAGGAATATCTAATTTTTGCTTAGCATCAATTAGAACATCTTTTGTAAGAGTGCCTGCTTTATAGGCATGATATAAAGCAGCATATGCAATATGGTTGGCATTCACTTCATGGAACTGTCTTAATTCAGAACGTGTATCACTTCGCCCAAAGCCATCAGTACCTAAAACGGTCATCGGATTATTAATGTAAGGCTGTACTTGTTGTGGATAAGTTTTAACATAATCAGTAGCAACTACAACAGGTAAACCATCGTTTAGGCATGTCTCAATGTGGCTATGCTTTTCTTCAGCTTCAACACAGACGCGGTTACGTCTTTCAACATCAGCTGCTTCACGTGCAAGCTCTGTAAAACTGGTTACACTCCAAACATTGGCTTTGATGTTAAAGTCACTTTCTAATAACGTTTTGGCTTTTTCCACTTCTCTTAAGATGGTTCCTGAACCCATTAAGTGAACTTGAGCTTTATCTTCACCATCCAAAAGATACATCCCTTTGATAATGTCCTCTTCAACACCTTCAGGCATGGCTGGATGAATGTAGTTTTCGTTCATGACTGAAACATAGAAAAACACGTCTTCTTGTTTTTCATACATACGGTATATCCCGTTTTGAATGATCACAGCTAATTCATAGCCATAAGTTGGGTCGTAACTGACACAGTTTGGAATCAAGCTTGAGATATGCAAACTGTTACCATCGTTGTGCTGTAGGCCTTCACCAGCAAGGGTTGTTCTTCCTGCTGTTGCACCAATCAAAAAGCCTCGTGCACGCATATCGCCTGCAGCCCATAGATAATCCCCAACACGCTGAAAACCAAACATTGAATAATAGATGTAAAACGGAATCAAACTCAAACCATTACTACTGTAAGAAGTGGCTGCAGCGATCCAAGAACTGACCGCGCCACCTTCATTCACACCTTCCTGAATGTACTGGCCATCTTTAGACTCTTTGTAGTACATAATGGAACCAGCATCGACAGGAGTATATTGCTGACCCATTGGCGAATAAATACCAATTTGCCTAAAAAGCCCTTCCATACCGAATGTTCTGGACTCATCTGGGACAATTGGTACCAAACGGTCTTTTAAATGTGCTTCTCTCAACAATAAGCTTAAAATTCTAACAAGCATCATTGTAGAAGATACTTCTCGATCTTTACTGCCTTCACAAACAGAGGCAAACGTACTTAACGCAGGCGCCTTTAGGACATCAGCCTCTTGATGTCGCTTAGGAATATATCCACCTAAAGCCTGTCTTCTTTGACGAATGAACTTAAGCGCTGCATCGTCTTCACCTGGGCGATAGAATTCAGCCTGAGCAGCTTTTTCTTCGGATAATGGAATACCCAATTGCTTGGCATATGTGATCAGCGTTTCCTCTGCCATTTTTTTTGTGTTATGTGCGGTATTTGTTGCTGCAACCCCGGGTACACCGTAGCCTTTCGTGGTCATTAACAGTACGACAGTTGGTTGTCCCTTGGTTTTTTGAGCCGCATTGAAAGCAGAAAAGATCTTTTCATAATCATGACCTGCACGACCTAATTCAGCAAAGTCCTCATCTGACCAGCCTTCAACCATTGCTTTAAGCTTTGGATCAGATTCAAAAACTTCTTCTCTAATCTGTTTCGCACTTAAACCACCAAAACGTTGGAGTTCACCATCGTTAAAATTGGACAGCTTAGCTTTTAAGACACCTTCATGGTCTTTGGCTAATAAACGATCCATGGCTCGATTCCAAACACCTTTGATGACACGCCAGCCAGCACCAATAAACATGCCTTCTAGCTCATCAATGACATTATGGTTGGCACATACAGGACCATCCAGTCTTTGGAGGTTACAGTTAATAACATAAATAAGGTTATCAAGGTTTTCTCTTGCAGCAACTCGAATACCACCTAATGATTCAATCTCATCCATTTCACCATCACCCATAAATGCCCAAACACGACGGTCACTTTCGGGAAGTAATTTTCTTGCCATCAAGTATTTTTGCAACCTGGCTTGATAAATGGACTGAACAGCAGTTAATCCCATGGATACAGTAGCAAACTGCCAATAATCAGGCATGGTCCACGGATGTGGATAAGAAGCAACGCCCTTACCTCTAGTTTCTTGTCTAAAATATTCTAGTTGTTCAGCTGTTAAACGGCCCTCTAGAAAACTTCTTGAATAAATTCCGGGTGTTGAATGACCTTGGTAGTAAACCAAATCTTCTAAACGATCACCACTTCTGCCACGACAAAAATACGCCAGTGCAACTGAATAAATATCAGCGATGGAAGCATAAGTTGCGATGTGGCCGCCAAGCTCACTGGCTCTTTTAGCACCTTTTGCAACCATGGCTGCTGCATTCCAACGAACCATATTGCCAAAGGCTTTCATATGCGCTTCTTCATGAGCAGGAAATTCAGGATCTTCTGGCATGGTATTAACCATTGGCGATACAGTGCCAACAGGTTGTAATGTTGTGACCAATCGAATTCTTTCAATTAAAGCACTGACTAAAAACATGGCTCTATCAATGTTTTCAGCTTCAATGACATCACGTAATGCGTCTACCCATTCATTGGTTTCTGCTACATTGTGATCACTTATAAATACCTTTTTTACCATATTATCCTCACTACTCAGATAGATTAATGATTAACCTAAATAAATGCAAACTCGTTCAACCCATGTGAAACGAAAATCTATAAAAATTGTTAGGGCTAAACCAACAGCCAGTTGCGAATTATTAAATTCCGTTGTAATGTGCTTATTATGCAACAAGACGCCGTAATCATCAAACAATTATCGTACCAACATAGTGGGCAGGTTATTTTAAAAGATGCCAACCTATCTTGGACCCTCCCATTAAAAACTGCTTTAATAGGCGCCAATGGTGCTGGCAAGACCACCCTTTTAAAATTGATGTGTGGGCTATTAACGCCAGATCATGGCGAAATCATTTGGCCGAACTACTGCTTAGTTAGCTACTTGCCCCAACAACCTGACCTTGAGCCAAACGACACCATTTTAATGGCTGTTTTGCGAGGCCTTGGTGCTGATGGCTCAACCATTGTAGACTGGCTATTAGAACCCAATAATGACGCCTTACAGGCAGCCACAGATAAGATTGATACCCAGCGCCACCTCCAACAAGCCAAAGCTACTTGTCGAACTTGTCTATTAGATACGGATACGCCTGTATCACAATTATCTGAAGGTCTAAAAAGACGTGTTGCCTTTGCACAAAGCATTATTAGAGAGCCTGATGTTTTAATTTTAGATGAACCCACAAACCACTTAGACATTGCAGCAATTGACTGGCTCACACAATGGTGTCAAAACTTTAAAGGCAGTATTATTCTAGTCAGTCATGATAGACAGCTCATCGATGATGTTGCTGAACACGTTGTCGAAATTGATCATGGCCAAATCATGGGCTGGCCAGGTAATTACTCTGACCATATCAAAAGGCGTGATCAATTTTTAGCAGAAGAATCCCAAAATACTCAGAAACTGGATAAAAAGATTGCGCAAGAAATGCATTGGTTAGCACGAGGTGTAACGGCAAGACGCAAACGTAATCAAGGCAGGCTGCGTGCATTGCATGCGCTTAAAGAGCAACGAGCAGCCAGAATAAACCGTGATAGACAAATTAAAATTTCTGATCAAGGTCAAGGACCAGCCTCCCAAAAACTCATCCAACTCAAGGATGTTTCCTTTGGATACAATACTCCTTTAGTGAGTCATTTAACATTCACCCTCAATCGGGGCGACCACATTGGCATCATTGGCCGTAATGGCTGTGGCAAAAGCACATTAATTAAACTGATGCTTGGCGAACTCAAACCCACGCAAGGCGAAGTCATTCATGGACCAACCTTGAATGTGGCTTATTTTGATCAGAAAAAAGACCAGCTCGATCTGAATAAATCACTCCTGGATAATATCTCAGGCGGACAAACTCATGTTGAACTCAACGGACAAAAAAAACACGCCATTAGCTACCTTCAGGATTTTCTTTTTTCAAGCGAACGCATCCAAACCCCTGTCAAGCATTTCTCAGGTGGAGAAAAGCAACGGGCACTGCTAGCTAAATTATTTTTAAAACCAGCCAACGTCTATATTCTAGATGAACCAACCAATGATTTAGACCTTGATACACTAGACGCTTTAGAACAGTTTCTTGTTGAAACCAAATCTGCCATCTTATTGGTGAGTCATGATAGAGCTTTCATCAATCAAATCGCAACCCAAGTACTTTATTTTGATGATGCAAACCAAATCACCGAATATGCTGGAGGCTATGATGATGCACTGACTCAGGGTGCCAAACCCATTGCACTCATGCAAGAAACCAACGCTAAAAAACCAACTAAAGCACCCAAAAACAAAGATCATCGCGCCATTCGTCGCGTACTGGATAAAATAAAACGTCTTGAAAAACAGATCGAAGATCAATCAAACTTACTCACCCAGCCTGATGTGTATAATGATTTTGAAAAAGTAAAAACCATTCAGCTTACGCTTAAAACGCTTGAGGCAGACAAAGATGTGGCTTATGATACTTGGCTAGAACTAGAAGATGATTAAATCAATCATCTTCCTCATCTAGAATATTAGCTTTTCTAGTGATGGGTGTCTCATAATACCTAACAACCATAAAGGATGAGACAAGGAATGTAATCAATGCGCTGACTTCGATTAAGTTTGAAATGCGCGGTGTAATAAACTGAAATGATTTTGCAGTTTCGGTCATTAGAATGGTAAACTCACTTCCCTGTCCTAGCCTAAAACCAAGCTCCCATGCGCTGGCATAGCTTATGTTTTTGCGCAAGAAAAGCGTCTTGTAAATATAAGGCTTACCAACCAATAACACAGTTGCTAATAGAAACGCCGGCATAAAAATTGAGCCCATTAAATCCAAATCAATATTCATACCAACTGCAAAAAAGAAAATAACTAAGAAGAAATCTCTTAATGGCAGTAAAATATCTGATAAATAATTTGCCATGCTTAAATGTGCCAAACTGATCCCGGCAATAAAAGCACCAATTTCATAGGATATCCCAGACATTTCAGAAAGCACGGCCAAACCTAAACACCACGCAATGGCAAGCAAGAAAAGATACTCTCTAATCCGTTGATGCTTTGACATCAAAGGTTCTAAAATACCATCTACAAAACTAAATGAGGCAACGACCAAAGCAGGTAAAAAAGCTGATAGCATCACAATATGCCACCAAGAAATTGAGGGACTAACAAACTGATGCAGTAAAAACAAAACAATCATGGCTAGAAAGTCCTGCAGCAACAGCACACTGATCATGACCTCACCAATGGATCCTGCAGACATCATTTTTGTTGGCAGCAACTTCAAACCGATGATTGTACTTGAAAACAAACATGAAACCCCAACAAAAATCGCTGCAAACCACGAAAATCCCATGGCTTTCATGATACAAAAGCCTATCAACCAAAATGCCAAACTACTCCAAAAACCAGTCGAAGTGATTTTTTTCATCTGATCTATCAGACGAATAGGATCGAGGTGTAATCCCAACATGAATAGCAAGAATATAATACCAATATCACCACTGTAGTGAATGAAGGTTTTGTCCGCCAATGAATCCATACCAAAATAGCTTACAAGAACACCTAAAAGAATATAGGCAACAAGGAGTGATTGGCGCATGGCGAGTGCAATTGTTGAGAACACAGCTGCGCCCACAAAAATAACACAAATTGTTAACACCAATGAATTTTCCAAAAGCCCAACTCCCAAAAACAATGTGCGTTAGCCTGTAAGCCGGGTTCTGTCGAGGACGATCATCTATCTAGAACAATGGTTGCCCATTGCTTCATGCGACCTACCCAAATCTCATGCGAGTAACATGTGAGCGAACTCTAGATCTATATTTGGTCTTGCTCCCGATGGGGTTTACCCTGCCATCATTGTCACCAATGACGCGGTGCGCTCTTACCGCACCTTTTCACCCTTACCCTAAGGCGGTTTAGTTTCTGTGGCACTAGCCGTCAATTTACACTGCCCAGGCATTACCTGGCATCGTACTCTATGGAGCCCGGACTTTCCTCTAGCAAATGCCAGCGATCGCCCAGCCAACGCAATTATATGGTAGCACTACAAATTTATCAATCGCAAGAAAAACCTGGATTTTTATTTATTTTTGATCGTTTTTCAGATTAAAAGTCGTTTTTTTGAATATTTTTTAAAATATAAACACACCATTAGCGTTTCATGGCTGGATCATTAGAAAAATCTTCAAACAGGATCGAGTCTATATCAAAAAATCCTTTTGTTTTTGCACTTTCAATTTTTTTTGTTATACAACGCAAACTATTCCCTCGATTGATCAATGCATCCAGAATATTGTCATTCGATTGTCCAGGATACCATCTGCTTTTAGTTCTTTTTAAAGCATGCCTTAAAACACTTGCCGATTGTTTTCGATTCAAACCATCTGCATCCACGACCCGATACCAACATTGACGAATACTTTCTTTAATATCACCGCGCTTAAGGTTGCTAATCACTTTACTCTGCTCAACAAATCCTTCGACAACTTTTGCATCTTTCCAAAAAAGTTTTTTTTGATTGAACAAAAACCTTGGTAAAAAAGGATAAACTTCATCACTCAATGGTGATAAGTGATCATATCCAAAGCGTCTAAGTTCAAAAGCATCTACTTGAGCATGTTGAACATCATTTTCTTTATCTACTCTTGCAAATAGACTAATGGTTTCTACTTTACGGTAACCATGAAAACCTTCATCTAAAGCATTACCACCATCGACAATCACAGGGTTGATTTCACCTGTCTTTTCACATCGTTGAAAACCAGCATTTGCAAAATCAATATTATTCGCTAAATCCCAGTGGCCTAACCACAATGCCGTTGCATATAATTTTCCCAATGCTTTTTTTTGTTCGTCAGATAGTAATGATAAAAATAGCTCTGGCTTTTCGAACAAGTCATCAGGCGCTAATGTATTGATGAGTGGCTCATAGAAAGTAGAAAGCTCCTCAAAACCTACCAATGCTTTTGAAAACAAGGACGCGCTGATGCGCACGTTATTTTTAGGGTCCCTTATTTTACGATCCCAATGAACAGGAATGATCATAAAAACATCTGGCACTTTAACCCCAACTGACCCTGCTAAGCCAAGTGTACATACTTGTGACCAAAGATCTTCTAGCTGTCTGTGTGGTGAAAAAATAAAATCAGGGCGACTTTTAGGGTGTTTAAAGTACCATTGGCCCTGATTGACTTGATAATGTTTTTTATGCTGTTGTGACTTAAAAAAATTCCAATGCATTAATTAATGTAGGACCGGTTCTTCACAAATACCATGCTTAGTGCCAATGCCTGACAAGAAATTCCATAAATGTTTAGCAGTTGCTTCAGCTGCACTTTTTGCTTTGGCTTGGTCTTCAGGTGATAAAGCTTCTAAGAGTGCTTCACATTGTAAACGATGTTCTTTATCAGCTGTGCGATGCACTTCAAAGAACTTTAAGCCTTTCTCATCTGTCACACCATAATGTTTTTTTAGACCTTCAATTTTAACTTCTGCAACTTCTGGCACCTGACGCTCATAGGTATACAAAGCACCTAGGCCTTCTGCATAACTGCGACGTGACCAATAAAAGAAGTTATCAATCAATGCTTGAGTAAATGGTTCTGGTGTTGCGTCACTTGGGTGTTTAGCACCTAAAGATTCAGCAAATTGCCACCATAATTTTGGATGGTCATGATCGAAGCTTTCTTCTTCCATTAAATTTTCTAACAGTAGTTTTCTATTGTTAATGTCTTCACACAATGAGTGTGTGGCACTGATATACCTTGGAAAAGCATCGACATGAAAATAATATTGTGCAGCATAATCTTTAATGATGTCACGATTTAATGCACCTTCATTCCATCGATTATAGAATGGGTGTTTTAACAAATGATATTGATCTAATGTATTTTTTAGTTCTGAAACAAACATTCAGCGCCTCCTATATTAGTGTTTATATTAACACATCAAGATAGTAGGCACTATTTATTTTTTAACCAAAAGGCCACCAGCCGTTAGACTGCTGACCTGTATGCCCTTCATGGCCCAACTGACTATTATCCTCGCCATGAGACATTGGTGGTGCTGAAGGAGAAGGCGTTGGTTTTATTACTTGGCCATAGACATGACTAGCAAATGCTGCAGCACTAATTGCTGCAGGGATGCTTTCTGGGTTTAAACACGTTGCCACCGGGATGTCTTGACTATTTGACAAACCAAATTCTTCAGATACCGCATCTGCTTCTGCACCAGACTTCGGCATCGGCCTACTAACAAATAACGTCAAGAACATCAAACACATAGAATGGAACGTATAAACCACACCTGTACTCAGTGCCAATGAAAATAATGATGGCGCCAAAATACACAATGGCACATAGAGTGTATGCATTAAAATGGATAAAGCAAAAAAGTCTAGAGAAATTACAACAAAGGGTGATATTTCCTTATAATGTTCGAAGGTTGTTGGATGGTTTAAGAAATAGTAGCATACCGCACATAAATTAACGGAAATCAAGGCAATCATCACAGGCAAAACTGCACCAGCAGTTAAATATAATGATGTTGCTACGATTATGGCCATCAATACCAACCCAAATAAACCAATGGCAATCGACTGACTTCTTTCTTTGTAACCCGCAGCAAATCGAACAATATCTTGCGGCCAACTCAATAGCGCAAATGCCGCTGACATCATTAAAAGTGGTAATGAACCTGTTAACAATACAATGAATGTCATCAATGAGACGACAAACGTTACACTCATGCCATAATCATTTTGATTACAAA
>JAQWRO010000053.1 GCA_029243665.1 Gammaproteobacteria bacterium | reverse complement strand
GGCTCAACTGCAAATACAATTCGTTACTTAGCCAACCTTGGTCATAACACTGGTTTCATTGGCGGCATTGGTGACGATGATAATGGCTTATTTTTTAATGAGTCATTATCAAAGGCACGCATACAAACACCTGAGCCTTGTTACATTAAAAATGATAACATCCATTTCTCAGTCATTTGCATCACACCTGAATCAGAACGATCTATGGCTACATTTATAAATGACAATCTAGCCATTACACCAGACATGGTCCCTGATGATTGGCTAGATGTAAGTGAGTATATCTATATTGAAGCTTATTTATGGAACCACACTAAATCTAGAAACAGTATACTTGATATGGCTAATAAAGCATCCGTTCAAGGAAAGAAAATCATCTTAACACTTGCCGACTCTATATGTATCCAGCAAAACCTTGATGCACTAAAAAGTTTTTGCTTCGACAAAGCTTCTTATGTGTTTGCAAACCACGAGGAAATATGCGCATTAATGGAAACGGACCAAATTGATGAGGCCAAATATAAATGCAAGCAAAAAAACAACGTTACTTGGGTCATTACTGAAGGCAAACATGGTGCATGTGTCATTAAAGGTATGGAGTACGTTCATCTACCTGCAGTTAGCGTTCCGAAGGTTATTGATAAAACTGGTGCAGGAGACTTTTTTGCTGGCGGATTTATTCATGGCCTATTGAATAACAAAAGCCTTTTAGAGTGTGGCATTAGTGGCTCCAAAGCTGCTGCAAAAGTTATTCAACAAATAGGCACAGGCCTGCCGTTTAAAGTTAACAATTTAATTCAAAGGTAAAAGATATGTTTAATCAACTAACCCAAAAACTATCCCAAACATTAAAAACGCTCTCAGGCAAGGGACGCTTATCTGAAAGCAACATACAAGATGCTTTGAAAGAGATTCGCAATGCATTGATAGATGCCGATGTTGCTTTACCCGTTGTACAGAAGTTTATTAAATCTGTTAATGAACATGCCTTAGGCCAAGAAGTACTTGGCTCACTTAAGCCGGCTGAAACTTTAACTCGTGTTGTAAATGATGAGCTAGTTGAAATTCTAGGTAGCAAACCAATAGAAAACCCTATCCCACTTAACACTAAACCACCCGCTGTGATTTTAGTTGCTGGGTTACAAGGGGCTGGTAAAACAACTACTGTTGCCAAACTTGGCAAATGGCTCAAAGAACAGCGCAATAAAAGTGTCATTACAACTTCGCTTGATGCTCAAAGGCCAGCTGCGATTGAACAGCTTGAAAAGCTAAGTGAACGTGCAGAAATAGATTTTTACAAGCACCCCAGTGTCAATGACAACTACAAACAACGCTTAAACAGCGCTCTTGAACATGCAAAAAATGATCATCATGATGTACTTTTAATTGATACGGCAGGAAGACTTCACATAGATGAAGATTTAATGGCAGAAATTAAAGATATTCATGAGATCTCAAAACCTAATGAGGTCTTACTTGTTGTTGATAGCATGATGGGACAAGATGCTGCTCACGTTGCAAAATCATTTGATGAGGCACTACCTATCACAGGAACAATCATTACTAAATTAGACGCTGATGTTCGTGGGGGCGCAGCACTTTCTATTGTAGAAATTACCCAAAAACCAATAGTATTCATATGTGAAGGTGAACATTTAGATAAAATTGATGAATTTGATCCAACAAGAATCGCATCACAAATTCTAGGCATGGGTGATATCGTATCGCTCGTAAAACAAGTAGAAAAACAAATCGATGAAAAAAGGTCTAAGGAAACTATGGCAAAGATTCGAAAGAATCGCTTTGACATTGATGCTTTCCAGGGACAGTTGGAAGAAATGATTAAGATGGACAATATGGAAAGCATGATGGGTAAACTTCCTGGATTTAACACCATGACAGATGAAATGAAAAATCAACTTAATGCACAAATTGATATTCCGATGTTTAAGCGAATGTTAGCTGCAACTAGAGCCATGACGCCAAAAGAACGCGCCTTCCCCGACTTGATTAAAGGCTCAAGGAAAAGACGCATCGCCCAAGGTTCTGGCAATGACATCCAAATGGTCAATAAACTCATGAAACGATTCAAAATGATGCAAAAAATGTCTAAAAAGTTACAACCTGGTTCTAACTCAAGCTTAATGAACCGCTTAAAGAACTCAGATTTTAATTAAACCTTTACAAATAAATTAAGTGTGATAACATAAAGCTTTATTAATTTATAGGAATATTATGGTTGTTATAAGACTCGTAAGAACAGGATCCAAGAAAAGACCTTTCTACCAAATCGTTGCTGCTGACAAGCGCTGCCCTCTCAATGGAAGATACATTGAATCACTTGGATTCTATAATCCAATTGCACGTGGTCAAGAAAAGACTATTCTAATCAACATCGATGCAGTTGAATCATATGTTGCAAAAGGTGCTCAATGCTCAGACCGTTTTATTTCAGTGCTCAAAGCTTACAACAAAACATTAATTACTGAAGGCAACGATGATATCAGCAAACGTCTAGCGAAAATCACTAGACCTGATAGCCAGAAAAACACCGGCAAACAATCAACTAGCGAAAAGAAAAAAGTTCCTGCAGCTAAAATTAAGACGACTTCAGCCACAACAGAAAAGAAAGTAGCACCAGCAAAAAAAGCCACTGCTAAGAAAACTGCTGCTAAAAAGACAACTGCTAAAGCTAAAAAATCCAGTTGATCACTCAACCAATCGAAATTGGAAAGTTTGGAAGAACACATGCCCTGAATGGTCACATCAGGGTATTTTCTTATACAGACCCTCAAGAAAATATATTCACATACCAACCTTGCTATATCCAGCAAGATGACACTTTTACACTTATCTCTGTAAAGTTAATTAGAGCAACTAAACAAGGATTCATCGCATCAATTAAAGACATTGACACCCCTGAAAAAGCTCAAAAGTATGTTGATAAGATAATTTATATTGAGAAATCAATGTTACCAGTCTTGAAGCAAGGATACTATTGGCACGACTTAGTAAATAAGGACGTCTATAACCTGAGCAATAAAAACTTAGGGATAGTAACAGCACTACATGATAATGGTGCACATGATTTATTATTAATAAAAAAAGGAAATGGCAAACTCCTCTACATACCGTTCATTGATCAATACATTATTAAAGTAGAAAACAACATCATTACTGTGGATTGGGAATATGAGGATTGATATCGTTACCCTATTCCCCGAATTATTTGATGCACTTCAATATGGGGTTTTATCAAGAGCCATTAAAAATGAAATTATTCAATTAAGCTATTGGAACCCAAGACAGTTCTCAAATAACGAACATGGCTATATTGATGACAAACCATACGGTGGTGGTCCAGGCATGGTAATGTGCTATGAACCATTATATAAAACACTTGAAGCCATAAAACATAAAAACACATTTGCCAATTGCAAAATCATTTGCTTATCACCACAAGGCAAAACATTTGATCACAAAGTAGCTACTGCTAGCACCACAATTGATCAACTAGTTATTGTCTGTGGACGTTATGAGGGTATTGATCAAAGGTTCATTGATCAATGTGTTGATGAGACTTGGTCGATTGGCAACTTTGTTCTTTCAGGTGGTGAATTTGCTGCATGTTGTATCATTGACACCATCACTAGATTGCTTCCTGGTACGCTCGGAAATCCTGATTCGCTAACTTCAGAATCTTTTACAAATGACCAATATGATTACCCTACTTACACAAGACCAGCTGAGATCCACGGCCATAAAGTGCCAGAGGTTTTACTAAACGGAAACCATGCAGAAATTACGGCTTGGCGCAATCGACACAGAAATCATAAAGATGATTGACAACCATATAAAATAATGATTAAATATACTTTTTTAAGAGGCAAACAATGAAATCTAAAGTTTTAGAACAATTCGAAAATTCTCAATTAAAAGAAAATTGCAAAATTAACTTCGCACCCGGCGATACAGTTGCTGTCAAGGTGAAAGTAAAAGAAGGGGATCGTGAACGTTTACAAACTTTTCAGGGCGTTGTCATAGCTTTACGTAAAAGAGGCCTTAATTCTTCTTTCACTGTTAGAAAGATTTCAAATGGTGAAGGTGTAGAGAGAGTTTTTAAACTTCATAGCAAATTAGTTGACAGTGTTGATTGCCTTCGTAAAGGAGATGTTCGTAGAGCTAAATTGTACTATCTTAGAAACCTTTCAGGCCGTAAAGCTAGAATTAAAGAAAAAATTACAGCAAAGTAATTTTGAACAATCGTACACACGCACTTACTATTGCTACTCTACTGTTGACTGTAGTCACAGACATTATGGGTATGGGTCTGGTTTTCCCAGTATTACCAACTATTTTTTCTGGCACTTCTAACCCCTTTCAATTACCTTCCAATCAATTTTTCTTATTTTATTGCATCACCATGATGATCGTACCCATTGGCTGGAGCATCAGTGGTATCATCATGGGTAGATTATCCGACTTTTTAGGTCGAAAAAAAGTTATTCTGTTTAGTTTGATAGCCTCAACACTTTCATATGGGCTATGTATCTTAGGCTTAAATCGTGGCAGCCTTAGCTTATTTATATTAGCTCGCCTAGTGATTGGTTTAGGCAGTGGTTCATTTAGTTTGGTTCAAACTGTTATGACAGACATCGCACCAGAAGGTAAATTAGGCAAATACATGGGCTGGGTCAATGCTGCAAGCGCCATTGGCTTTGTCATGGGTGCTTTTTTAACAATGTTTTTCTCATATATTTATGGCAGTCATCATGACCACTACATCCTTCCCTTTTATGGTGGTTTTTCATTATGCTTGCTTAATACCCTTCTTGTTTATCTTTGTATTCAAGAAACACATCAACCAAGTGAAGGAAAAAGCTTTAAATTATTTAATTTTGAAATTTCGAAAAAATTAGGGTATCTATTAGTATTATTCACTCAACTAGAAATCGCTTGGGGAATATTCCTTCAAACATCACCAATTATGCTTGATCGCATTTATTTCTCAAATAGCTATCAAATTGGTCTCTATTACTTTGTTAATGGCTTGTGTGCCATGTTATCCATATTCATTGTACAACCTTGGTTTGAGAGAAGATTTACCTATGAGTCTTCAACCAATGTATTGGCTTTAATCACAGCAATTTTTATGTCCTTATTAAGCATTAAAACAAGTTACACGGTATTTACCTCAATCATGTTTACAATGACTTTCTTTGAGTTTTTATTGTTTACAAGTTTACTTGTACAAATATCTAAAACAGCCTCTAAAGATTCAAAAGGCATGGTCATGGGTATGGTGAGTAGTTTAATTGGTATATCCTTTTTAATAAGTGATATATTTATGTTGGTTGCTTCTGAATCAAGCATCGCTCAAAACTTTATATTCGCGGCATTCATATTACCTTTTTACAAGAACCCTAATTTAATATTTAATTATAAGTCATTAACTACTAGATAATGTGGTTTGGTACTTACTTTCGAACTTATTCGGATTATATAGTATATATTGACCGCGACGCCATAGTTCATTTTGATCCCTATAAAACTTTGATAACAAATGACCACTCTGTCCAGTTGAGGTAATCATATAAATACTATCCTTAGGCATTGAAAAATCCACAAAAACCCTTAATCCAGCACCTTTTCTTGCCGTATAAAACCCATCTTCCTCATCAATGGCTCTAGCCATAGCTAGTGTATCAGCATCACCTGATGTGGGATGCTGAATATTTGCAATTAAGTTGATAAATGGAATTTTACCAAGCGTA
>JAQWRO010000046.1 GCA_029243665.1 Gammaproteobacteria bacterium | reverse complement strand
CTTGTTGATGGTCATGGTAACTTTGGTTCAATTGATGGTGATTCTCCTGCGGCGATGCGTTATACAGAAATTCGTCTACAAAAACTCAGTGGCAAATTGCTAGAAGACATCGAATGTCAAACAGTAGATTTTGTTCCAAACTTTGATAATACTGAACATGAACCTACAGTATTGCCAGCTAGATTTCCAAACGTTCTAGTAAATGGTTCATCCGGTATTGCAGTAGGTATGGCCACAAATATTCCGCCACATAACCTTGCTGAAGTCATTGATGGGACGATTACATTAATTGATAATCCTGAAGCCTCGCTTATGGATATTATGGAACATATTAAAGGTCCTGATTTTCCAACTGCTGGTTTCATTAATGGCACAGATGGTATTTTAAGTGCCTATAAAACAGGTCGTGGAAAGATTCAACTTAGTTCAAAAATTGATATCGAAGAGAATAAGAGTAAAGATGTCATTGTTGTTTCAGAGCTACCTTTTCAGGTCAATAAAGCGAAATTATTAACACATATTGGGCAATTAGTTAGAGATAAAAAAATTGAGGGAATTCACACCCTTAGAGATGAAAGTGATCGACATGGTATGCGCATTGCTATAGAAGTAAAACGTGGTGAAAATGCTGAAGTTTTAAAAAACAATTTATTAAAACAAACTATGTTGCAAACAAGTTTTGGTATTAATGTAGTATGTTTAGATCATGGTGTTCCAAAATGCATGCCTTTGCTTGATATCCTAAAAGCATTTGTTGCGCATAGACAAGAAGTTGTGACAAGAAGAACTGTTTTCTTATTAGCTAAAGCTCGGTCCAAGGCGCATGTACTAGAAGGCTTGGCAGTTGCAATTAGTCACTTAGACGAAGTGATTGAACTTGTAAAAAAAGCACCTAACCCAGGTGAAGCAAAATCTAAATTATTAGCTAAGGGTTGGAAAATTGATGAATCTCAATCTGTGTTTTCATATCTTAAATTAACCCGTCCAGATGACCTTGATCATTTGTTTGGATTAAGAGAAGGTAAGTATTATTTTTCTCCGCAACAAGCTCAAGCCATACTTGACTTAAGGTTGCATAGATTAACAGGTCTTGAAAGAGATAAAATCATTAATGATCATGCTGAATGTGTAGAGAAAATTAAAGACTTTATTGATATTCTGAGCCATTTTGAAAGACTTATGTCAGTCATTAAAGAAGAGCTTTTGGAAATTAAAAATCAGTTTAATGATGAAAGAAAATCTGTGATCATTGCAGATTATCACGAATTAAGTAATGAAGATTTAATACCAAAGCAAGAAGTTGTAGTTACCATAACAAAAGAAGGGTATGCAAAAGCACAACCTACTGAAAACTATCAAGCTCAGCGAAGAGGTGGTCGAGGAAAGTCATCAGGTAATTTCAAAGAAGAAGATATTATTCGTTTTCTTAGAACTGCATCATCTCACGATACGATGTTGTGTTTTACTAATAAAGGCCGAGTATTTTGGTTAAAAGTATACCAGCTACCTATTTCATCGCGTGCTTCTCGAGGGAAGCCATTGGTAAATTATTTAAAGTTTACAAGCGATGAATTTTTAAGTGCTTTGTTACCACTTAAAACATTAGATGATGATACAGCTATTATCATGGCGACGGAAAAGGGTGTTATCAAAAAAACAGCATTAAGTGCCTTTAGTAGACCAAGATCAACAGGAATGAATGCTATCAACTTAGATGAACAAGATCGATTAATTAGTGCTGAAATTGTTTCTCCAAATGATCAAATTATGTTGTTTACAAATCACGGTAAAGTAAATCGCTTTGATAATAATGATCTTCGTAGTATAGGTAGAAACGCAAGAGGTGTTAGAGGCATTAAACTTGGTGTGGATCATAAAGTGATTTCTATGATCGTTGTCAGTGGTGATGAAGAAATACTAACTGTCAGCGACAAAGGTTTTGGTAAGAAAACTAAATTACAATATTTTAGACAAACAATGCGTGGCGGTTCAGGTGTAATTGCAATGCGTACAACAGATAAAGTTGGCTTAGTTATCGGTGCTTTACCTGTCGCTCCAGAAGATGAATTATTACTTCTTACAAATGGTGGCACAATGATTCGAATATTGTCTAAAGATGTTTCATTAATTAAAAGACAAACACAGGGTGTTAAATTAATAAACTTATCTAGTGAAGAAAGACTCGTTGCAGTGCAATCTATCCAGCGCATTGAGGGTTTTGATGACTTGGATGAAGATATTGATGAAACAGATGAGTAATCATAATGCACCTTTAATTACTCTTGATGGTCCCTCTGCAACTGGAAAAAGTTCTGTTGCTTGGGAAGTATCTAAAAGGTTAAGTCTTAAGTTTCTTAATAGTGGATCCCTATATCGTATAGCGGCTTATTATGTCTATTCGAAAAAATTTCATGTAGATGAGATAGAGAAAATCACAGATCAAATTAATAAAGACAATATTTCATTTGAAATTAATACAAGTTCAGATAGTTATTCAATACAATTAAATGGAGTTGATATCTGCGATAAAATTAGCAATGATCATATAGCATTGATTGCTTCTAAGTTATCTAAAGATGAATTGTTGAGAAGAGCATTAGTAAAAAAACAGCATGATTTTTATCAATTACCAGGACTCGTTGCCGATGGAAGAGATATGGGTTCATGCATCTTTCCAGAAGCAACCTTTAAGTTTTTTTTAACTGCTTCAGCAACTATTAGAGCGGAAAGAAGACACAAAGAGTTGCAGAATCGTAAAATTCATGCTAACTTTACAGAAGTTCTTGAATCTCTTGTTAAAAGGGATGAACAGGATGCAACAAGGTCAATTGCGCCTTTGGTAATTCCTCCGAAAGCTATTGTCATTGATACAAGTCAAATGACAATGACAGGAGTGGTTGAAAAAGTCCTAGACCATTGTTGTATTAATGAGCGGTGCTAAAAAGCATCTTTTATAAACATTTAACGCTCCCGCAAAGGGAAATTATATATGTCTAAAGTAATAACTTTTCAAATGCTCGAAGAAGAGCAATTCAATAAAATCCACATTTCACCAGGTACACTAATATCAGGTAAAATTGTAGATATTAACGGTGATTATGCAATCATTGATGCTGGCTTGAAGTCAGAATGTAGAGTCCCTGTTAAACAATTTATCTCAGATGAAGGTATAAACAATGCTACCATTGGAGATGAATACGAATTTCTACTAGAAACCATAGATGATGGACATGGAGCCACCATTATGTCTAGAGAAAAAGCAATACGAAGTCGAGCATGGGCAAAAATTGCTGATATGTTTGAACAAGAACAATTAGTCACAGGTACAATCTGTGAAAGAAAAAAAGGTGGTTTCTTTGTAAATATTGGTGCCTTAAAAGCCTTTTTACCAAGCTCACATGCTTTTATTAAATCAGTTAGAGAGCAGCCTGAAGACCTTGAAGGCCAAGTCTTTAATTTTAAAATTGTTAAAATGGAAAAAAGACGAAATAACATCGTTGTTTCACGTCGATTGGTTCACGAACAAGAAGCTGGTGAGGACCGTCGTGAATTATTAGAAGCCATGAAGATTGGTGATATCGTTTCGGGCACAGTTAAAAATCTAACTGAATACGGTGCATTTATTGATCTCGGTGGTATTGATGGTTTACTTCACATTACTGATATTAGCTGGAAGCGTTTACGCCACCCAAGTGAAGTCATAAAAGTTGGTGAACAGATTAATGTAAAAGTATTAAACCAAGATCGTGATTATAACCGTGTATCTTTAGGTTTAAAACAAATGGTTGATGATCCATGGGTTAATATTGATAGAAGATATCCAATTAAATCACGTGTATTTGGGAAAGTAACCAACATGCTTGATTATGGTTGCTTTATTGAAATAGAAGACGGTATTGAAGGATTAGTTCATATGTCAGAAATGGACTGGGCTAACAAAAACATTCATCCAAGTAAACTATTATCTTTAGGAGATGAAGTTGAAGTGATGGTATTAGACATTGATGTGGAAAGAAGACGTATTTCACTCGGTATTAAACAATGTAAAGAGAACCCTTGGTTAGAATTTGCACAAAATTATCAAGTCGGTGATCAAGTTTCTGGTGAAGTTAAATCTAAAACAGACTTTGGTATTTTCATTGGTTTACCTGGAGGTATCGACGGTTTGATTCATGTTAATGACTTAACATGGAAAGAAGATCCACAAACCATGCTTTCTGAAATCACCAAAGGTGATGCAATAAAAGCAGTGATTTTGACAATGGATATTGAAAAAGAGCGAATTTCTTTGGGTGTAAAACAACTAGAAGATAATCCTTTTGATGATTTCTTAACCAGTAATTCAAGGGGTTCAAGAGTAGTAATTACAATTGAAAGTATTGAAGATGGCAAGATTGTCGGTAAAACCTCTGGGGACTTACCAATCGTTGTTAAGCGTCTTTCAGATGGATTTAATGCAAATGTTGGTGATCACTTAGAAGTATTCTACCAGTCATATGATCGTAAATTAAATGCATTAGTTATGTCTCTAACTGAAATCAAACGTTCAGTTCAAAAGGCAGATTATACTGATATGCAATCAAGTGGTGAGAAGTCAGGCGTATCATTTGGTGATCTAATAAAGAAAGAATTAGATCAGCACAATGATGATTCTGAGTAATTAGCTTGATCTTTGGGGCGGAATTAGGATAACACAGCTTAATCCTATGACCGCTCCAAATATTATGTCTAATGCTCTAGATAATGCATGTTCAAAAGCTGCACTGCTTTGAATACTAACCAACATTATAATTGCTGCAGTAATGTTGATAATAGTTAAGCTTTTTGTAACCTGCTGAAAAAAGTCAGTGATCATAAATATTATGAATATAATAATTGAAACAATCTCTAGATTACCATCTCTTACATTATAATAAATTAAACCATATCCTACTAATCCAATGGCTACTCCAATGCCTGTTGATATGATTCTATCAATGGCTATTTGAATAATCTCTAATCTTGATTTCACCTCAGGTACTTGAATGACAAATAAAGTACTAATTACAATTAAAATAGTATGTGCTTCATGTTGAAATAAATGTATTGTTGATGCAATTGTTCCAGCCAATGCAGTTCTAAATAAATGCCTAATACTGAACTTCATATTTTTTTACCTCAGCCTGAAAAGCTTTAAGATTTTTGTGAATATCATTTAATGTTACATTAACAATAATTAAAAAGATAAGTATTAAGAAAAGGTTTTGAAATAAAATCAAATAGCGTTTACTGAATTTTGCACACATTATAGTTTCAGTGCTTTTAATTAATATATGAAATCCATCTGTTGGTGGGATAGGAATTAGGTTAATTACAGCAATGGCAATAGATAAAAGGCTAATAGTATATAGGAACCCAACTAACCCATAATTAATACTTTGATAAAGCGCGCTATAAATACCAATAGGTCCAGTTAACATATCTAAAGTTAACTTGCCTGTTAGTAATTTGCCAATAATAATAAATTGTATTGATAATTTTTCAATGATAAATATGCATGACATTTTTATTGAGCTTAATAAATGATAGGACTGTATAACTGTAATACCTTGTGGGTAAGATTGTTTTTTTAATGTTACATCTAAATAACCAAAGGTTAGCATACCATATTTTATTTCTCCTCTAGGCTTTAGGTCTATTGTTTTTATTTTATTATTGCGTTCAATGTTAGCCTTTAATGGTTGATTAGGGTTATATTCGATAATTTTTTTAAAAGTATGGTTGTTTTTAATTCTAATACCATTAATTGTTAAGATTTTATCATTGTTTTTTAAAGCTGGATAATTAGAATTTAGAATCTCAGGTGTGATGGTAGGTTCCCATATTGTTAAACCGTTTTGTTTCAGCCATTTATTGTTTAATAAGTCTTCGAATTGATCTGTTTGTATGGTTTTTTTTATACCATTGCTAAATGAAATTTCGATGCCTCGATTTTTAATAAAAGCATTCAAGATTATATTGTTTAAGTCTATTTGACTGTATACAGATTTACCATTAACATTCACAATTAATAAAGTTTCATTTTTTTTATTAACCAATATTGGTTTAGGTGATGTAATGCCAATATTAAAAACAATAAGCATACAGATAAAAGCAAATAATAGATTAAACCATATACCACCAAGGTAAGTAAGTATAGCATTAGACCATCTATCTTTGTCGCCTAATCCTTCTATTCGTATAAAACCACCAAGTGGCAACAAGCGAATATTTAATTTAAATTTATTGCATGGTTTGGCATACAAGATTTTTCCAAAACCTATATTTATGTCAGTTACGATATACTTGAAATATCTGGCAAATAAAAAATGGCCAAGTTCATGTATAAAAATAATAATTTGAAGGCTTAAGTAAACAAGTATAATTTTATAAATCATTTCTATAATATGACACAAAACAATTAATTAAAAAATTTAAAAATTTATAAAATTTTAGGTATAATAATTCTTATGCGTATTTTCATTATATTTTTCCTCATGAGCTTTGCTCATGCTTATAATAGTTGTGAAATTATACTGCTAAAAGATAAAAATTTTCATATTGCTTGTCGTAATCCTATATTGAATACAGATATTCGATTGTATGAAAAAAAGAACCCGAATCGAACAGTCATTGCTTTGCCTAAATTTTGGAAATTAAAGTATGACAAAAATTCCGGATATGAAGTTAAGCATCTAAAAAATGCTTATTATATTGTGATAAAAAAAATATTTTCACCAAAGTTGGAAAAAGAAATTAGGCACAACCATATTTCATTTTATCAAAAAAAGTATAATGAATATTGTGAATGGGCGCAAATGAATAGAGCGCCATTTTTAATTGTTATTGATCCTGGTCATGGTGGCCATGATCCCGGTACAATCGTAAAAAGTCATCAAGAAAAAAATATCGCATTAACTTTTGCCAAGACATTAAAAAAATCATTTGAAGGCTTACATTTACCAATTAAAGTTGTCTTAACAAGAATGGATGATAGATATTTGTCACTAAATCAAAGAAAAATTATTGCTCAAAAAAATCAAGCTGATTTATTTATCTCTATTCATGCAGATGGTTCACCTAATCATGCAGCGCGAGGTTTATCAGTATTTACGCTATCCAATGCTGGCGCGTCTAGTACAATGGCAAAACTTATTGCCGATAAAGAAAATAAAGTTACAACTAAAGCTAAAAAAGCTTTGTTATCTTTTGATAGAGAAATTAACATTAATCGCAGTAGACAATTTAGCCAAGCTTTACTGGTTCATCTTTCACATTCTGTCTCACTACATACGAATCAACCAGAGTATGCTAATTTTAGTGTCTTACGTAGCCTAAATATGCCTTCATGCTTAATTGAAATAGGTTTTCTATCTAATGAGGAAGATAGGAATTTATTGATTGAACCTTTCTACCGAAAGTTTCTTGCAAATCAAATTGCAGTCAGTACTTCTAAATTTTTTAATCCACAGCGATCAGAAATGAAGAAAGTTTGTAGAAATAAACAGTCTGTAAACTGGATCATTGTAAGGCAGGGTGATAATTTAACAAAGTTGTCTAAAAGGCATCAGATATCAATAAAAGCTTTAAAATTGATTAATAATTTAAAATCAGATAGTCTTGCTAAAAATCAAAGGCTATATCTCTCATAAATAGGAGCAACTATGACAAACAAACCTATTAATCGACTTGACGAAACGATTGCCATACAAATTGCAGCAAGTGAGGTAATTGATAGACCAGCCAGTGTTATTAGAGAATTACTTGAAAACTCTGTCGATTCAGGTGCTCAAGATATTGAAATACACTTGAATAAGGGTGGAAAGGAATTTATTAAGATTATTGATAATGGATCTGGTATAGAAAAAAACCAACTACCTATTGCTCTTGAAAGACACGCTACAAGTAAACTGATTACCTTGGAGGATCTTGAATCATTGGATAGCCTAGGATTTAGGGGGGAAGCGCTTGCTAGTATTGCTTCTGTTGCACCAGTTAAAATAGTTTCCAAACCTGTTTATCAAGAACATGCATATAGCCTTGAATCCAATGTCAATGCTTTGCCAAAATTAACATCAGCCAATGATGGCACAACTATTGAAGTAAGAGATCTCTTTTGCTTTACTCCAGCAAGGCGTAAGTTTTTAAAATCTGATCGTAGTGAGTTCATACGTATTGACGAAGTTATAAAAAAAATTGCATTGGCAAATTTGTCATTTAACATAAAGGTATTTCATCAGGGAAAATTGGTTCGACAGATTGATCGTGTTAAAGATTTATCAAATGCAAAAACAAGATTAGCTCAATTGATCAATTCAGAGCTATATGATCACTTATCTTTTCATCAAGCACAAGTTTCATTTGGAACATTATCAGCCTGGATCGCACATCCAAGATTTTCAAGATCTCAACCGGATATGCAGTATATAATTTTAAATAATCGTGTTATCAAGGATGGAGCATTAAGTAATGCTATAAAGCGTTCTTTTGCTGATCATATGATGATTGGTAGATCCGCTGTGGTCATTTTATACTTACAACTGGATCCAAGTACGATCGACTTTAATGTTCATCCAACTAAGGAGCAGGTAAAGTTTCAGGATGTACAAATTATTCAAAAAAGTATTATCAAAGTCATAAAGAATGGTTTGGACTCGATTCTTACTCCAACACAAGAGACATCGTCGCATAATTTAAATCATCTAGCTGATTTTAACTTAAATAAGCATTCAGCAAATAAGCAACCATCGCTTGCATATACAGATACATTTGTTCATCATAAAGAACCAATAAGTTCTAGTTTTGTTGAGTCACAAATAGATATTAATCAACCTAAGCAATTATATTCACCAAGTACACATGTGCCACAAGATCCAAACACATTAAATGTTAATCAAACAACTGTGCTAAATAATGAAATTCATTCTATTCAAATCCCAACATTAGGTTTTGCTTTTAAACATTTATTTGGCAAGTATATTTTATCCCACTCTGAAAATGAATTAATTTTAGTTGATGCTCATGCTGCGCATGAACGTATTATATATGAAACATTAAAATCTCAATATTCTGATCAAGGTGTATCATCTCAGCAATTGATTCTACCAATTACCTTAAGTATTAACCAAGAAGAACAAAATGTTTTACAAAACCTTCAACCTGTATTGGAACAATTTGGTTTTAAATATCAGTTAACTTCAAATAAAGCTTCTTTTACATCTTTTCCAAAATTAATGAGAATAAATAATGGTGATCAATTTGTTAGAGATCTATTAGCAGATTATATTCAGGACGACACTCAAACAGTAGAGGGGAAAGTTAATGCTATTTTAGCATCGATTGCATGTCATTCAAGTATTAGAGCCAATAGAGATCTAAGTGTTCCGGAAATGAATGCATTGTTACGACAAATGGAACAAACAAGTAGTGCAAGTGTCTGTAATCATGGTCGGCCAACGTGGTTGAAGTTAAATGAAGAAGCTATTGATAAACTATTTCACAGAGATTAGTAATTCGGATAAAACATTTATCCAATCTTCTTGTGAATAAATGGCTGCGCCCATAACACAACAATCAATTGATCCATTGAGCGAAAGTAAATGTTCCTTAGTCACGCCACCATCTAGCGTTATATGTGGCTTATGTTTGGTACAATGTGATTTAATTGTGTTTATTCTTTCAAAGGTATTAGGTAGCATTGATTGACCACTCATTCCAGGAACAACGCCCATAACAAGAAGTGACGAAAAGACATTCAAAATATCTTTATTAATATCATCATATGGATTGATGACCAAGCCTGCTTCACAACCTTTAAATTCAATGGCTTTTTTTAACTCGATTAAATGATCGATATCATTTTGTAGATGAACATAAATCTTAGATGCAAATTTATAGCTTGATTTTTTAATATAGTCTAGAGGAGATTCAACCATTAGATGAACATCCAAATGAGTTTGTTGATGATATGTTTCAAGCATGTCATCAACAATTTCGTCATCTAAACCATATTTGTCTACAAACTTCCCATCAATAATATCGAGGTGAAGCCTTTTAACACCAAGTTCTATTGTTTTTTTTGCATACTTTAGAATTAAATTTGATTTTACTGGCAGTAAAGAAGGACTTATATCGATCATATCTTTACATGTAGTCCTTGATTAGATAGTGTTTTTAAAACCTCGATGACATGTTTTTCGGGGTCACTATTTTTATCCATTGTATATAATTTGACAGCATCTTTTGGAAGGCTGTTTTTTAAGATTTTAATTAGTGTTGGTTGTGGCCCACATTCTAAGAATATGTTGGCACCTAATTTAACAGCTAATTCAATACTTTGGTTGAATTTCACAGGTTCAATGATATGATCTGCCCAATAGGTGTGATCATATTCATTTATAACTGTTGCATTTACATTTCCTATGATTGGAAAATCTGGTTTATTGAAAGGGATGTCTTCAATAGCAGCTTCAAAATCTTCAATGCAGGGTGTCATAAATCTTGAGTGAAAAGGATGCGATACATTTATTTCCATTGATCTAATATTTTTTTCTTTAAGTACTTGCGAAAATGAATTGATATCTGTTGACAATCCAGATAAAACAATTTGTGATTGAGCGTTATACAATGCTACATCTATACTTGTTGGCAATAGATGTATCCATTTATCTCTTGGCGCTAATACTGCTAACATACGACCATCAACTGAGACAGCATCCATTAACTTTGATCGTTGTGTTACTAAATAACATGCTTTTTCAAGACTCATTACACCAGCAAACGTTGCTGCGACAATCTCTCCTATACTATGACCAATTAATATATGTGGTGTTATTCCATGATATTGCCAAAAGCATGCAGATGCATATTCAACCGCAAATAAAGCACCTTGAGTAAATTTGGTTTGATTAATAGCTTCAGAGTCCCAAATATCAGTTAAATTACAACCAAATTTATCGAAGAATTCAAGGCATTCATTAAACTTATTTTTAAATTGTCTGTGATGCCTAATAAACTCATTAGCCATATTTGGATATTGGCTACCTTGTCCACTTAAAAGAAAGGCTAAATTATTTGTCATAGTAAGTTGCTAGTGTCCTTGTCCAGTTTTTAATTTGATGAATATCATCATTGATTTTAGTTACATGATGAATTAGAGGTAATGAACTTAAGATATCAATATCAAAATGAGCTCTTTTAGGGTTGAGCCACATATGTGGTTGATCAGGGTCAATATCAATATAAGCATTTCCAAGGTAGATCTTTTTTTCATTTATATAATAGGGGGTTTCCCAAATTCGAACTACATAAAGCTTTGAATCACTTATTTTTGCATAAACGCGTATGGGTCCCTGATGATAAAGTAAGGGTTCTAGTGTTGGCTTCAATTGATTTTCAATATGATTATCATTGAGTATGAGCGGGGTGATGAAATTCTGTTGGTCAACCCTTGTATCCCATCCTATTTTTTTGAAAGCGTTATCTAATATTTTTATATCACCAATAAATCTTATATTCAGTGGTGTTTTACTAGTATGTGTTCGGTTATATTTGGTTAACGGTAGTACTTTAAGGTTTTTTTCATTTAGTAATTGTTTAGAGTGATGTAGGGGTGAGGTTAAATGAATTTCATTAAAATCTTTAAATATATATGTACTTAAAATAATTGCAAAAAATGTAATTGAGATAAACATTATTATCATATTTTTAAAACAAACTTTTTTATGTTTTTTAATGAGTAATTCAGTTAATAAGATTGTAGGGTGTACTAATAAAAATGCTGCAATCACGTCTGTGAGCCAATGCATGCCTAAATATAATCTTGAAAAGCCAGTGGCAAGTATTATAAAAGTGTAAAAGAGTGAAGGTAAAAAAGTAATGTTTTCTTTTCTGGACGTACATGACCAACGTATACTCGACATAATGGCAACAACGATAGCTGTATGCCCACTTGGGAATGAGTATGTTAGAGATAACATATTTCCTATGGGAGGTCGCTCAATACTAGCAAATAATTTGACACCATGTGTGAAGATGAAAGTAAAAAATACAATGACCATAAAATGTTGGATATGCTCCCAACGTTCATGCTTTGCTAAATAAGAGATCCATACAAAAACCCAGGGTATAATAAATGTTTTCTCACCAAAGAGTGTTAAAATAAACATTACATAGTCAATTTGATGTGTTCGAATACTTTGTAAAAAGAAATATATAGGTTTGTTGATAACACTTATACCTGTGTTATTTACAACAGCGTTCCATATAATCAATAACAATCCCCATGAAATAATTATATTTAAGGTCAACCAAATATAATACACAGATATATTGTATTGGGTTGATTTCTTAATAAAGTTTGAAAGATAATTTGCTATTTCTTTTTGGTATCGATAATAGAAAGTGATAAAAAGAGATATAAATGCATATTCAAATAGAAGTACAAAGAAATGTTTAGGTAAAAACATAGCAGCTGATCCGTATAGAATACCAGGTGATAGATAAACGATACTCCATAATAAAGCGGAAGGGATGACACCTATGAAAAATTTAATCCTACTGAGTGAAAGTAATCCTGCTATTAAAGGTACGGAGCTTCTAACTGGCCCAAAAAAGCGACCTACGATTATGGCTAATGCACCATATTTATCAA
>JAQWRO010000042.1 GCA_029243665.1 Gammaproteobacteria bacterium | reverse complement strand
TGCTCACGAATCACACGGTGCAAAAAACCATTGGTTAAAACTTGACTCAATACTGCAAAGGCAGCAGATTGCTCATGTCTAATGGTTTCAGTCATATAACTTTTAGCACAATAATTTACCTGAACGTCACACCGCCACATCTCGGGATTCATGCTATGTGGTTCTATAACCTGAGGTAATGACTGCCCCGATACTTGCCATTGTGCTGTATAATCAGATAATGTTTTTTGATCCAACACATCCCCAACTAATAAACCTGTCGCACCACTTTGTGCCTTTGAAATTTTTGGATACCATTCGTTGACTTGTTTACCAAATTGCTCCAGTTTATTTGGATCTTTTAATTCCTTGGTTAATGTTGATAAATATAAATACTGAGGCAGTCCTGAAATTTGATTTTTGATAAAACCTAACTCATTTACCTGAGCCCAGGAAGCACTCATTGCCAAACGATGACCATGATAAGCAATAGATTCTTGGCTATCAGAAGAAGCCTGTGCAATTAAATCTTTAACTCTTTCCAAATCATTAAACACACTTGTCTTCCAAATCTCATGTAGAATGTTTTGTGCTTCATTGAAATGACGATTTAATGATTTAGTTTCCAACTGAAAATAAGCATGAATGCCATCTTTCAATTCATTGACACATAAATCGACCCCCACACCACCAGTATATCGTGTTTGCTTCTTTTCATGCTCAAGATAATCATTACCTTCTACACCAACACCACCCATCAAATCAGCAATGATTGTAAGCATCGACCAATCTTTAGAGTTTAATTGTGGCAAACCAAAGAGCATACATTGATATGAAATACCATGTGTAGCAGCGCAATATAACGCAATATTTTTTTTATCTTGAGAGACTGCATCTGGCTGAATATTGTTTTCTTTTGTCACTAAGTCAGACAATGTCAAGGCAGGTAAAACATCGATGTCTTGTGGGGACTGCTGTCTTTGCTCTAATGCTTGTTCCTTCTCTTTTAGTGCTTCTTTTGCCTCATGAGTTAAATCAGCAAGCGCAGTTTCTAACTGTGTTTCAACTTCTTTTTGATTTTGACTAATCAGATCGCCTTCAGGTATGGCAGTAAGGATCACTTGATGTGTGTTTTCAATCAACCAAGTTTGGATCCATTCAGTAATTGTTTTAGGATCTTGTAAACGTTTTTTACACTTCTCTAATGCCTCGTCTAAAAACAAGTACGACTCAATAGGCTTATGATGCAATGCAGGCAATACACACCTAGATAACAATTGAATGCCATGTGGGGTTGATGGACTTCTATCTTTCAACTGTAATTCAAATTGATCAAAAACTGCCATAATACGCTCAGGTGCAAAACCCTCTGCTTGAACCTTTTTAATCAAATGATCTACTTGTTCCACCCATTTATCCTGAGTATCTTGATCTGTTTGCTCAATCCCAACAACGAAACTCATTTGTTGGAAATATGCATGCAGCCCAGTCAATGAGGAAGGACAAGCGCCGAGCGTTGTTGTTTCTAAAAAATGCATTACGGGTGCAGCAGAATCTCCTGCTAATAAATAACTCATCACTTTGGCTAATAGCCATTCATCTACATCCGTTGCCTCAGCTAAAAGCCATGCTCTTAAGTGGTGTGCCTTGTGCTCACCTTGTCCATGTGCTGGGAAAGACTCTGTATTCAATTGTTTGTGTGGAAGTTGTGTCTGCAATGGGACTGAGTTGATCGGCTGTTGGTCATTAAATTTTGACAACACCCAATCGTTCATTCCTGTCTGCAACTCAGATAAAGCAATGTTGCCTGCGGTACAAAACAATGCATTACTCGGATGATAAAACTTTTCATGAAACCCTTTCATCCCCTCATAGCTCAGTTTTGGAATATCCTTCGGCTCTCCACCAGAGTTAAAACGATAGGTAGTGTTTGGGTATAATAATGTATTCATTCGTTGCCATAACTGTGAAGTTAGATCACTAGTGGCTCCCTTCATCTCATTATATACAACACCTCGATACTCCAAAGTATCTTCTGACTTAAGTGCCTGTCGATGCCCTTCTTGCGCAAAATCCAATGGGTGAAGCAGAGGAAAAAAAACAGCATCACAATAGACTTGCATCAAGTTAAAGAAGTCTTTTTTATTTTGGGAAGCAAAATAATACGAGGTGTGATCATTGGCAGTGGATGCATTCATGTAAGTGTTTAAAGAACGACGTAGCATCATGAAAAAAGGATCTCTCACAGGATATTTTTCACTGCCACATAAAGTAATGTGCTCTAAGATATGTGCAACCCCACTTTCATCTTCAGGGATTGTTTTTAACACCACCATAAAAGTATTTTCAGAATCATCTGACTGAATATGTATGTGCCGTGCTCCAGTTTTGACATGTTTAAATTCTAATAAACTTTGGTCTAGTGTTGGGTGTTTGGTTTCTTTAACTAATTCAAAAGCGTTGTTGTGAGTCATTGTTACAATCCTTATTTACAATTATATTATGAGATTATAGATAACTTTTCACAACTATTACTAAAATATTTCCTATAATATATGTATGAGTATAATAATAATCGAACACGAAGATCCAAACTTAATGTGTATACATGAAAAAATCTGTGATCAGCTCTATGAAGAGGATTTGATATACATCCCTATTCCTCTACCAAAAATGATCCAGTTACCACAAGACATCATCTTTACAGAGCTTGAACAAAATGGCATCCCTGCAAGATCCATAAACATCATCGATTTAAAAAATGCTCAACGGGTGCTAGACGCCGGACTTAACGTCATCATCGAAGGCACCTTTACAGAATCCATCAATAATAGCCTTCAAAAGTTAACAGACCAACACCCAACTAAAAGGATTTCCATTGCAATCAATCACCCTCAGAAAGTCATCCATTTATCTCCTGTGGATGACATGATTGATGTGTTTTCCTTAAAGCATGATGAAATCATTCAACGTGTTTCATCGCTTATCACTGATAAACATAAAAACCAATTATAACCAAACATCTAGCCTAACATCGTAAGATCTGGTATGCTCAATATCTTATGAATTTAATCGCATTAATTAACCACGTGATGTGGGACTATGTCTTATTATATGGCTTATTAGGCACTGGGATATTTTTCACATATCAATTAAGATTCATTCAAGTATTCACCCTACCTAAAACCATCATCAACCTATTTAAACCCCAAAAAAACAAAAGCGATTTTGGCATTTCTTCCCTGCAAGCCCTAGCAACCGCTATTGCTGCACAAGTTGGCACAGGTAATTTAGCAGGTGCAGCTACTGCGATTGTGTCAGGTGGACCAGGTGCTATTTTTTGGATGTGGTTCAGTGCTTTTTTTGGCATGAGCACCATTTATGCTGAATGCATCTTGGCACAACGCTACCGCATCAAAAAGCCTGAGGGTTTCATCGGTGGGCCTGCTTACTACATATCTAATGGGCTGAAAAAACCTATACTTGCCAAGCTCTTTGCATTCAGCACCATTCTTGCATTGGGTTTCATTGGCTGTATGGTGCAAGCCAATTCAATTGGTCATGCCTTCAGCAATGCTTTTCATGTCCCACTCTTAACTTCTGGCATCACCATTGCAGCCTTACTTTTATTAGTTGTTAGTGGCGGGGTCAAACGCATCGCATCCTTATGTGAATATTTAGTGCCAACCATGGCCATTGGCTATCTTTTAGGTGCTTTTATTATTTTAAGTTTTAGAGCTGAATTTATCTACCTGCCTTTAAAAACATTTTTGCTGCTGCTTTTTCCACACAATCTGTGATTGGTGGTGTTGCAGGTATCAGCATCAAAGAAGCCATGCGTTATGGTGTAGCCAGGGGTCTTTTTTCTAATGAGGCAGGCATGGGCTCAACCCCACATGCCCATGCAGCAGCCAATGTCAAAAATCCAAGTGATCAAGGAGAAGTCGCGATCTTCAGCGTATTTTTCGATACATTTGTGGTATTAACACTAACAGCATTAGTCATTCTAACATCAAAAACGTACCTAGGCATGATGACGCAACCAAGTGATTCATGGTTAACCTCAATTCACTTAACACAAGCTGCGTTCAATGATGGTTTCCCAGGTCATGGCGAATCTCTCATAGCCATTTTTCTATTGTTTTTTGCTTTTTCAACCATTCTTGCCTGGTATTATTTTGCTGAAGTAAATTTTCACTTTTTATTTACAAAAGTTGATGTGCGCATTTTCCAATGTCTTGTTGCTTTTTGCGTCTTATTTGGTGCACTTGTAAAAGTTGATTTAATTTGGACGCTAGCAGATACGTTTAATGGATTCATGTGTTTGCCTAATTTAATTGCACTGTGGCTGTTACGAAAACAAATTATTCAAACCCAAACCACCAACAAAGATTAGCTCATCATTTCAAATCATTGGCCATAGCTGCATCAGGCGATGCTATCTCTGCTTTCTGCTCATAAAAACAAAACATACTAAGAATGGATGTTAAGTAAAAACATTGGTTCATGATCAGCGTAACTAAAGATATCAAAATGTTTATGCTCCAATAAATTATAAAAGATTACATCGAAATACTCATTTGATAAGCGTCTTAACCAGAAAAAGTTATCAAAACAAAGTAATTCTAAGCCTTCTTCTGAATGAAGCAATTTAAAAAAGATAGGCACCTTCCCAAAATGTCCATATTCTGAATATAGGGCTAAGTCATGAGGCGAAAAAGACCGAGCAAATCAAACAATTGAAACAATGTCTTTTTTATAATAGTATATATTTTTTAGTAGGTTATCATAAAATGTTATTTAATTTTATTTGCAAAATCCCTGGATACATAGTTAATGCTTAAGTGTCAGTTATACAATTAATTCTAACGCTTTATTGTAAGGTTTCTTTTGTGTCGCTTAGGTTTATCATTTCAATACCACTGATTGCCTATACAGTATTAAGAACGATCCTTAACTTTTTATTTCAGATTAGTAGCTTAACTTTAAGTGCAGTTAATTTAACTTTTGCAAAAATAGAAGAAACTTTATTTATGGAAGCAACAGTGCTTCGTAAAGACTATCATTCACTCGGCTCTAACCCTTCAGCGTATGGCTTTATTTTTATAAAAAATTGTCCTTACTATTTTATTAAGATACTCCATGTAACAGTGATTATTTTTGCGCTATTGCCCATCAACATTATTTCAAAATCATTGGCTTTTTTAGCTTATAGAGTAAACCTACCAACAGCAAAAACACTGATGGAATATATTAAAGTCCAAACTAAAAATTTATTTTGTAACATTTTCGGCTACAAATTTACACTCGATTATTGCATCGGCTTTATGCTCTTCGATTTATTTGCAGCATTAGATATGATGATTGCAATACCTTTGAAGCAAATGCAATCAACATTAGAAAGTTACCAACGCCATAGTAAAAAACAAACAAACACCTATACTGCTAAAGTAAATTTTAGAAAAACCGCATATACTCTCAAAAAAGTCATCAACTTCATAAAGGAATTTATTACTACACTAACCAGTATTATAAACTTTTTTCTGTTTACAACAATTATAGGGTCAATCAGTATCCTTTTATTTCTTATTTTGTCGCCGACGTTATTCAATATTAAAAAATTTAAAGAGCTTGCTGAAGAGTTTATCATTTATTTTGGCGCACCATTCATAGCAGCATTGAGCTTTATTTTTGGCTGTTACAATTTTGTTAAGACAGAAGAAATTCAACCCAAAAACGCCAGTGTTTTATATATGTCTTTTACTGCCATGGAATACATGTTCATTAGAACCATAGATACCGTAACAGAAACCATATCCATTCCTTTTCGATGGTTTGAGCAAGCTATTTATACATTATGGCAATTTTTCAATGATGAAGACTTCAATTATCGTAAATATGAAGATAGTCTAGATAGCTATAATCTAGAGAAACCATCCGATCAACCTTCAGAGTTTAGCCATTATAGCAACCAAGATAAATTTATAGACAATATTGAAGCTCAAGAATTACTCATGAATTACTAATATCAGTTCCTTCAAAAAAATATTTAACTAATTGATTTAAAGTAAATTTGACATGACAAAGCCATAACGGTAACTTGGTAGCATGTATAAATTAATCAGCATAATTAAAACATTCATTTTTTCTGCATTAGTCCTATGTTTATCAACCCCTCTATATCTATTAACTTTTGCACTTTTAGCTTTAAAAACAATCTACACTTTGGTCTTTAACACCTTTCAAATTGGCGTAAAATCAATTGCTTTTTTGTGTAACAGGATAGATAACGCGATTGAATCACTTACAGTTTATTTATTTAATCAAAAGTATATTTTTTTACTAGCCTTACCAGCAAAAATCCTACACCTTGCAGCCAATATCATTTTTATACCTGTATTTACGATTTCAAAAGCACTAGATAGATTACCATCAGTAATCGAATACCCTCACCTTTTATATTTTATTCATAACATAGCAAGAGATTTTTTTCATAATAATGATCAAAAAAAGTTTGTAGAATCCTATTTAACATTCAGATCTGTAAATGACATTGAAACATTTCTGGATACCAAGATCATTGATGACAACTCAATCGACGAGGACGTAGATATAAATGAACAATTTCTAATACTTGGCCTTGATGCACAATCAGCTGACCAAAAAGAAGTAAACAAAGCTTATAAAAAATTAAGTTTAAAAAATCATCCTGATAAAGGTGGCGACCAAGAAACACAAAAGAAAATTAATGAAGCAAAAGAATACCTAGATAATTTTTTTAGTAGCAACACAGAAAGTTCAAATGAAACAACAGAAAGCCGTGATTTAAATTTAAATCAGTATTTTTTATATGCCATGTCATTACTTATCAAAATAGACCAATTTAACATCTTTTTAGAAAAGAACTTCCGATCAATGTTATCAATCTTACAAATACATAAGCAAAGATTCAATACAAATTCACTT
>JAQWRO010000040.1 GCA_029243665.1 Gammaproteobacteria bacterium | reverse complement strand
TGCTCAGACTCTGATGGGTCATGAGCCAAATCCGAGCAATTTGCTAAAATCACACCATCATCTGCAGCACTATAGAAAGCATACCAAAGATTAGATGGAACTGTAACCAAATTATAATCATTAGGCATCCCAATCAAGAGTTCAGCATAACAATTTTCTGTTTTAGACCCTTGTCTGAGATCAAGTATTATAAGCTTCAACTGCCCAAAAGGTACCGCGAAGTTCTGAGTCATTTGCGTATGACGCTTCCATCCTTTTATAAAACCAGCATTGACTTTGGAAAAATAAATCTCGCCAAACTGAGTAAAACAAGGATGATCCTTTCGAAGCATATGCATGACAGCACCTCTTTCATCTTCAAAGATTTTCAGTGGATGGATGCTAACGCCTGCTATACTGTCTGAGTACTTGTACACCATACATGCTCCTGTCTAGCAGCTTGCTCACAATACGCCATGATCTGCCCTTGTGTCAGCGCTAACATATCCATATTGTTTTTATGACCCAAATACCACTGACTTGTGAATTGGATGGTATCCTGAAGTTTCAATGTTGGCTGCCAATTAAGCTCATGCAACGCCTTATCACACGACAATTTTAAAAGGCCTGCTTCAGCATGCTGCATGGTTGCAGGATTCACATCTATGGCGGCACCATCCCAATCAACTGCCAACGCATGGATAAGCGCACTTACGGAGGCATTCACAGAAGCATCTGGGCCAAAGTTATAGGCTTGACCAGAAAGTGATTGATCTAATTTTGAGGCCAATAATAAATAACCACTCAATGGCTCTAAAACGTGCTGCCAAGGCCTTGTTGCATGGGGCGCTCTAATGGTAACTGGTTTATGATTAGACCATGCACGCATACAATCAGGTACAATACGATTTTCTGCCCAATCCCCACCACCAATCACATTGCCAGCTCTCACTGAAGCAATCGATTGATTTGAACCTTTAAAAAAAGACTCATTGTAAGCATGAACTGCCAACTCAGCACAAGCTTTAGAGGCACTGTATGGATCCTTTCCACCCAAACGATCTGTTTCTCTATATCCAAAGGGCCACTCAACATTATGATAACACTTATCACTTGTAATCATCACTGCTGCCTTAATCGATGAAGTTACTCGTATGGCCTCCATGACATTGACTGTACCACCTAAGTTTGTATCAAAAGTTGTTTTAGGATCGTCATAACCCTGACTTACTATCGGCTGTGCAGCTAAATGAAAAACCACATCAGGTGTTTCTTTTTTAAAGATAGCTAACAAAGCATCTAAATCTCTAATGTCACAGCGATGATCATTTAATCGATCAGATAGATTAAGCGTTTCAAATAAGGATGGTGTTGTTGGCACACCAAGTGATACACCAGAAACCTTTGCACCTAACATTAACAGCCATTCAGAAAGCCATGCACCTTTAAATCCAGTATGGCCGATAACCAATACTTTTTTTTCTTTAAAATAATTGCCAAACATAAGTAATACCTTCCTTATATGCTAAGTAAACCAAACAATTTTTACAACACCTATCATGTAATACTAGATGCTATCTCTTGAGCCATAGACATCGAGCAAGTGAAGGCTGGGGATACCGCATTTAAGACATGCAAAGAATGCGCCCCTTTCTCAATCAAAAAATCCATGACCAATGAATTTGTTGACCAATGGACAAGCTGTGAACGAATGCCTACTTTATGAGATTTACATAAATCCTTATAGTCCAAATGTTGGACTAATTTTTTTGCGTCACGATATAAACAATATGACAAATATTTTTTTGGCTCAGTAAGCGCCACATGTCGGAATCCTTCGTTTTTAACAAAAAGCTTCATCGATCCAGATAGTATGTTGAACGTTTCAGTACCCATACCCTTTAAACCGTGATAGTTTTCTCTACCAAAACATGGAATTGCTGTTGGTCCGATATAAACATCACCATCTGCACTTTTAGTAAAGTGAACACCAAGAAAAGGATTACGTAAATCAGGGACAGGATAAACATTACCCTGTATACGCGACGCAGCACTTCCAGCCTGACATTTTTGATACACCCCTTTAAATGGCAATAAAGTATACGACTTACCAACATCAAATGCATGTGCAACCTTATCTGCGTATGATCCAGCTGCATTGATGACATATTTCACATGAATCTTTCCTTGCGAAGTTAATATCTGATGTGGCTTGTTAACACCTAAAAACCAACATGATTTCACAACTGTCACACCCAAGCCTAGAAGTTCTTCTCCCAACTTCGCCATGACAGCTTTTGGATCAATGACCGCTGTATCATGCGACCACAGTGCTTTTTCAAATGTTTTAGCTTCTGGCTCAGCTTCCTTTAAGTTCTTTTCATCAATGATAGAAACATTTGCACCATTTTGTTTCGAACGCTCGTATAAACTTTTGATGGTGTTGAGCTCTGATTCATTTTTAGCTACAACTACTTTACCTGTTTTCAAGACCTTAAGACCATGCTCATGACAGTAGGCTTGCATAAGCTGTGAGCCTTCACGACAATACTTAGCTTTTAAGCTATCGTGTTGATAATAAATACCTGCGTGCATAACACCACTGTTGCGCCCAGAAGCGTGCTTGCCTATTACCTCTTCTTTTTCGATGACAACAATGTCTTCAACACCTTTGAGTTTGAGGGCTCTTGCGATTGTAAGCCCAATGACACCACCGCCAATAATTAGAACATTACAGTTTTTTGGCAAGGTCATTAAAATTACATCTCAGTTATGGCTTCTTTATTAGCGCAAATAGATAACCAATCCGTTTGTTTGTTATGAAAACGCTCTTCCAGCAACAACTTATCACGCAAAGTATCCATGCATTGCCAAAACCCATCATGCTTAAAGGCCATCAATTGATTTTCTTGCGCAAGTTTTTCTAATGGGGCTCTTTCTAAAATGGTACTGTCATTTTCTAGATAATCAAAAATTTCTGGCTCAAACACAAAAAACCCACCATTAACCCAACCAGCATCTGTTTGTGATTTTTCAGTGAATTCTGTAATACGATCACCATCAAACTGCATCGTCCCGAATCGTGCAGATGGCCTAACCGTTGTCATTGTTGCAATCTTGCCATGTTGACGATGAAAGCGAACCAATTGCTCGATGTCTACATTTGCAACACCATCCCCATATGTCAGCATAAAGGTGCCACTAGGTCGCAAATGAGATTCTAATCGCTTTAATCTGCCACCTGTCAACGTATCTTTACCTGTCTCATACATATGAACATCCCAATTTTCTTGACATTCTTGCTCATAATTAACATGCCCTGTGAGTGTGTTTACGGAACAATTACCAGATAACATATGATAATTTAGAAAATATGACTTAATTTTTTCGCCCTTATACCCTAACGGCAATACAAAGTCTTTAAATCCAAATTGATTATAGATTTTCATCACATGCCATAAAATTGGTTTGCCACCAATCTCTACCATGGGTTTTGGTTTCACTTGGGTTTCCTCTGCTAACCTAGTCCCTAAACCCCCACATAAAATAACTGTTTTCACGATATTGTCTCCTTATTCACTTTAAGTGCATCACGGTAATATGAAATAGTCCTATTTAGACCTTCTTCTAAAGATACACGAGGCGTCCAACCTAATAATGTCTCTGCTTTTTGAATGTTGGCATAAAGTGCTTTATTCTCCCCTATTCTGTCAGGGAATTGACCAAACTGTGGGTCACCCGCACCGACAAAACCGACGATTGTTTGAATCATTTCTTTGATAGCCATTGGTGCACCAGATGCAATGTTGAACACCTCCCCGTGACACTGCTCATTGGTTGAGGCCATAAGTATTGCATCTATCACATCATCGATGTAACAAAAATCTCTTAACTGTGCGCCAGTTGAAGTTGGAAAGCTTTTATTTGCCAAACAGCCTTGAATGATTTGTGGCAAAAAGCGCTTGTCATTCTGACCAGGACCGTAAACCAAAAAAAATCTTAAGACAACTCCAGGCAACTGCTCAGTCTTTGAGAGCATTTGAATTAGTTGGGTTGCGCTGGTTTTTGCTAACGAATAAGGCGATATAGGCGCCTCTCTCATCGTTTCAACCTGAGGGGCATCCAATCCACCATATTCATCGCTAGACCCTACTTGAACAAACGATTTTAAGCTTGATCGATCTAGGTTTTGTAGCAGGTTTAATAGGCCTATGAAATGATTATTAATCACACTGCTGCCAGTTTTAAAGAATGGTGAATGATCAATATAACCTGCTAAATTATAAACATGGTTAAACGAGGTATCTTTTAGGTTAGCCAGGGAGTCTATTTGCTCAATATCAGCTTTATAAAATTTATAATCACAACCTACAATAGGGGCTTCAGACTTAGGCGAAAGCACAACAACCTTTGCTCCTAAATCACAAAGCCGTCTAACTAAGTGCTGCCCAATAAAACCATGGCCACCAACCACCAAACACGTTTGATCTCGCATGCTATACCTCACCTTTTAGTATACGTTGCCACCGATGCATGTTTGGGTCAAGACAAAACAAGTCTTTTTCCTTGTTTAGTATCTCTTCCAGATAGGCTTTTGAATCCGACAAATGATTAAAAAAATGATCTAACTCACTTGGGTTCTTAACAAATAAATGTTTGTGTCTTATCAGTGAACTTAAGTTAAATTGACCTGGATACTGCATTAAACAAAATGGCAGTCGCATATATAAGGCTTCTATTGCAACAGTAGATGAATTCTCTATGAATGCACAATCCAATTGATTAAAATCTAATGAACCAAAAGGGGTATCCAGCAAAGTGTAATTTAGCTCACCACAATATTTTTTTGCAATTCGATCCATGCCAACCAGTGCAGGATGAGGCTTAATGAAAAAATGTGCTTGCTTATATTTTGGATAAGCTTTGACAAGCTTTGCCAAAAATTCACATTGGTAGGCAACAATATTTTTATCTAGCCCAGTTAAAACAAGAATGTTTAATGGTGATTGCGCAGTAACTTCTTTCTGGTGTTGTGCGAGACCATTTAAATACAAATACCTTAATGCCTCTACGTCAATGATATGAGCTTGCGGCAATCCTAATGTAGATAAATTAACCTTAGCATCATGACCATGAATGGCGATTTTGGTTGGCATACAGATAGACTCTGCTTGCTGATACTTTTTATCAAAGTCAGCATATCGAAAATCAAATGACCTAATAGATGCATGAATAAAGCCAATGATTGGGGTATGATATTTTTGCTTCCACTGAAAAACCAAGCTTTTCTCCCAATTTTGATTTTCCATCAGATAACAAGCTAATTAAGTCGTCGGTGTTTTAGCCAGACAAGCTTTAAACAAATGGTGATATAACACATTTATAATTGCTGTAGAACCAGCAATGGAATCTTTAAAGTCAGGCACTAACAAACTAAAAGGCGAATTTTTCACATGCTGCTTAATGATTAACCTGGATTGCCAATATCTGATGTATAAGCAAAAGTAATCTTTGATGGCATAACACAATACTTTCAAGTTAAAAAAAGCATATAAGGAACAAAAACGTTCCTGTTGTGAGGTTTTATTAAACTTATTTTGCAACTTCAACGCTTCAACTGGGTTTTGTTGTGGGTTATTAAAATACATGAATACCCAATTAACAAAATAGCCTTCTTTTTTTAAGAGATGATGTAACTCCCCCCACCATGAAGACTGATAAATACCTTCTTTTGCTTTGGATGCATCTATTCCTGGGAAAGGTGATACCATTAAAATTTGTTTTTTATGCTCTTCGTCTGGTACTTGAAAAGGTTTCGAAAGAATGAATGACTTGTATTGCCATACAAACATTATTAACCGCGCCATACCCTTGATCAAGCATGGCAAACCATGAAAAATTCTTTTTAAATTTGTTTTCAAACCACTTTTTTCTGAGGCTTTTTTTTCATATTGAAAAACAAATTGGCAACTTTTATGCTTTGCAAGTTGTCTAATCAAAACACCCAGTTTTTTGTCAGATGAAACCAATATAATTTTGCTTGGCGCCAACTGATTGAGCACCTCTTCTAAGGCTAACAATTGAAATAGCTGGTAAATGGCAGGTGATTTAAAATTACTTTTTTCACTAATCAAACTTGGCCAATAATATGAAAAATCACCATCTAATGAAAAAAAAGAATCTAGCGGCTGCCCTTTTATATTTAATTTAGAAAAATCTTCTAACCATTGAAGGTACTTTTTCCTTAAATCAACATGATTGAGCTCTATGTAATTTGGAATAGATACATCATGAGTGGTGTCCGTGTAATCACACCATAAAATTTTCTTATCATAGGGCTCAGTTACTGCATAATCACCATCAACAATGATGATATTAAATGACCTAGACGTCATACAGTCCCAATCATAGTTACAGGCGCACCATCAGCAGACTCAAGCATCAGAGGCAGTGCGATCACTTCTTTAAGAGGTGTTTGTATATGATGTAGTGCAACATCTTCGAATATTCGAATGCCTTGCCCAAGTAAAGCTTGGTGTATTTGACGCCCTTGATCACGATCTAGTAAAGAAGTTACAGAAATTACATCTAGACCAATCGCTTTGAGATTTGGAAAATATTCATTTAACATTGCCACAATAGAAGCATGAATAATAGGTGACGACTGCCAGTATATTGGAGTATCACGATGGTTTTCCATACCTGTTTTCAATAAGAGTAAATCTACATTTTTGTCTGGATGGATATGATTTTTTAAAAATTCTGGTGTAATTGATCCACCTGGCTCAATGTCACAATGAACCAAAAAAGGATGAGAAAAGACCCAATCTTTAGCTTCATAATCAGTTAGCGTTTTTCCTTGGTCAACAAAATGTGATGGTGCATCAACATGTGTACCTAGATGGTTTGACATTGAAACATGTAACTGGTTACATGTATCCCCACATGCGATTGATTTTTCTCTTTTGACAATCAGGCCCTCTCCACCTTTATAAGCTGGCGTCTTAGCGTTTAGCGGGTGAGATAAATAGATATTTTGATCCATAACTTAACCTATTACGATATACTTTTGCATAAACATCATTCATGTTTACTCTTGAAAACAAAACCAGTGACGGTTTGATAATTTAGCAACGACATTTAACTACTCTTAAACGCATTACCTTATGTATATTCAATTAACTATACTCAATATATATTTAAACAGCATAATTGTAAATGTTCATTGACTTTCTGCTTAAGATTTCTTGTGAGGGGTATAATTATCATCATTGAGCTAGTAATGTGATATTTCTTTTTTTCTTATGAAAATGTTAATAGCTAGCCTTAGCATTTATATATTATCAAACTAAAGTAACATTTTTGAGTAAAAATAATTGAAACTTTACCAACTATTCATAAATTGATATAATTTTTTATAGGAGTTTACAATGTTAAAAGAAATTTTAAAGAAAGCCTTTCAAAGAACACAGATTGTCAAATCGAAATGATAGATATGGCGCACTTATTCGCGCCTGGGGCTATGTTTTTTCAAACCATCTATCTGGTGATTATGTTGAATTTGGCGTATATCAAGGTCTGAGTGTCAAATTATCAATGGATGCATATAAAAATTTTTCATCGTGGCTGAAAAGCCAACATAGCTCTTCAGACAAATGGCGGAATGATGTTGCCAAATCATCACCACTAAATAAGCTCCCTACGTTCCATTGTTTGGATACCTTTTCTGGGATGCCTGAAAATGATGAACAAAACTATAGTTTTAAAAAGGGCAGCTATCATGGTGAACTTGAACAAGTTAAAAAATTCTTAAACAAGTATAACTCACTTGGCATCAATATTGAGTACTATAAGGGGTTATTCTGTGATACTGGCCAGACCTTACAAAACAATTTAGGTGATAAAAAAATAGCAATTGCACATTTAGATTGTGACTTATTATCTTCGACAAAGGACTCATTGGATATTATCCATAATAATTTACAAATAGGGTCAATTTTACTTTTTGATGATTACAATTGCTTCAATGCTCATAAGCAAAAAGGGCAACGCAAAGCTTTTGATGATTTCCAAAAGACCTCTTCTTTTGTGTTTGAACCACTATTTTCATATTTTTTTACGGGCATGGCTTTTGTAGCTGTAGAC
>JAQWRO010000020.1 GCA_029243665.1 Gammaproteobacteria bacterium | reverse complement strand
CAACAATTCGACAAATGAGCTCAGTTTGTTGGCAAACATTGCCTAACACATTAGCCACACCAATCGAAAAGTGGTTTAAAGCAGAATATTCAGGCTCAAAACTAGCCGCTTGGATGAATCAAACAGACGAAAAAGAAAATGATAAGCCGAATAGTTAGAAAAACTCTACTAGTTTTCTTTACAACTATCATATATGCGTTTTCATGGCAGGTGACGCCTGTAACGCCTACAAGTCCAAATGCTGTAATTTATGATGCTTATGGTCAGAGCGATTCGCCAGCCTTATCTTTCGATATGGTGTCAGCATTTTTAACGGATTGGCCGGTTTGGTTAACCATGCATGTCCCTGGATATTTTTCAGAAAATAATTCAACCATAGATCCAGGTTTAATGGTACAGGGTGGTTCTCAAAACAATTACTTAAGTAATCCTAATACATGGGCATTTTATATCAATGGTTTACCATGGCAATTACCATTGTCACATGCAGCACAGCCATGGCTAACACCCTCATTCAGTTGGGTTGGGATGAGTAGTATTGATCCTAATGTGTTTTTTCCTAATCAAAATGGCTCTTTATGGGTTGATTCTCATCGAGGTAATACCAATAATGAAAAGTCACTTGTGTTTTTCTATGATGGTGAAGGAACACAACATTATGACTTTTGGCTTTCTCAGGTGCATAACCCAATGGGTTTTTCAGTTTGGTTTAAGCATGACATTGCACAAGGACATAGAGAAGATACAGATGGGCATGATTCAAACTTGTTATTGCAGTTTAGTACTCAAACAAGCACTAGAACAGACCATTGGTCTTTACAATGGTATGACAGTCATGCCAATTTTAATCAAAGCATACCTTTAGAGCTTTATAGGGTGGCACCCGAGGCTTTTTATGTTTCACCTAATATCATTGACCAATCTGCTTATCGAGGTCAGTGGCAACGACAACAATTGATCACAGATGATAAAATTTATCATCTGTCTGTAGATGCAAAAATTCAGCATCAAGATGGTCAGTTTACCCATCCATTGAATGTAAGCTCTAATTGTAGTGATTTTTCTGGGGGAGAGCTGTGTTTATCCAGCCAGGCGATTGTCACTGATGCCAATGCAACCATTGCAGCAAGTGATGTAGGTAGTCCTAGGAGCTATGCTTTGGATGGCCAAAGTCATAATGACAGTCAAAGCTTTCAAGTGAACCAACACATCGAAATAGATCGCAAGGATGAGCATCGGTTTTATGGTCTTGATTTACATTTTGTAGATACAGATTATGATGAAAACCACTATTTGGCACAATTAAGCAACAAAAGAGTTGCTACTGATGTTACCAATGGTGGTTCGACTGTAAAATTAGGAGGCCTAAAAAGCACATCAAGTGCCAATAGTACACTATCTAGTTTTAGCCGTGTCGATGCAACTCAAAAGGAAATAGATACTGTTTTATACGGTCTCGAACGTTGGCATTATCGTCCTCAAACAGTCATTGATTTGAAAGCTTCCTTTCATAACATCTATTATGATGCTAAAGACCATAGAGATAATACTAATTTTACAGGTGCATCAGTTACGAGTGACCATCATTTTTATCGATTAAATCCAAGCATAGGTGTTACCCATCAATTAAACCCAAAATCATTTATCTTTGGGAATTTTTATCAAGCGAACTTGCCACCATCACCACAAGCCTTGGCTTGTAGTAATACTTCCAACCCTTGTTATTGGCCAAGTGGTTTTTTTCAAGCAGGTGATTTATCACAAACGGTAGACAGCGGTTTAAGATTTGGCTATGAACATATGGATTGGCATGTGATAAATGGTTTAAGCTGGGGTGTTTCCGGTATGTGGCAACATCATAATGATGACATCATCATGGTGCCCACGGATTGGATGCAAGGGTATTTAAGGAATGTAGATCAAACTCAGCGTTTGTCCTCAAATGTACATGCGCATTGGATGCATGACAAGTGGCGTTTAGACAGTAATTATCAATATCAAAATGCTTATTATGCAAGTAGTTTTTCAGTTGCAAAAGCGTATGATTCAGGCAACCAGCAAGTGAGTTCTGGAGACCCAATGCCTGGATTGCCAAATCATCAATTAAGATTTAATTTAGGGTATCAAATGGCGCCTAACTTATCTCTCAAAGGTAATTGGCTCTTGGTCGGCAGTACAGAATATTACGGAAATTTTACCGGTGAAAAAAGCAGTCAAGAAAGTGGTCAATGGCAACTGACTGATTTGCCAGGGTACGGCATTATGAGTGCAAGTGTGACTTGGCGTCCAACCTACCAACTTACAATGCAACTTAATATAAGTAATTTATTTGATAAGACCTATTTTACATCGGGTACATTTGGCAGCGCGCCTGATGCAGCCTATGTGCCAATGTCAGAGTTAGGAGATACAGGTTTAGGCACTATTCAAGGGATTGATGATCCTAGATTTGTAATGCCAGGTGAATCTCGTCTTTGGACATTGATGCTTAAGCTTGCTTTTTAAAACTTGCTGATAACAAAATGGGTAAGAGCATTAAAGTACTTATGCAAGCAACACCAATCGAGAGACCACTTAATAAACTAAAATAAACCAGTGGTTTAAAGTGTGAAAATAACATTACGGAAAAGCCTACAATTAATGTAACTGTTGTTGTGATGATCGCGTAACCAATGCTTTTGTAGGTAATTAATAATGCTTGGTTAAATGGGTGAGATGCTAACTCTTTTTTAAATCTGTAAATAAATTGTATTGCAAAATCAATAGCGAGACCCAAACTAATACCCGCAATGGTCATTGTCATAAAATCAAGCGGGATGGATAGCCACCCAAGTGTGCCAAAAACCATACACATTGGAATAATATTGGGTATGAGTGCGCAAAGCATTAATCTTGGGTCTCTAAACAATACTAGCAAGATAACCCCGATAATCGTATATACCCAAAACAATATACTTATTTGTGCATTTAATAAGCTTTGTAATACATTGTTATAAAGCCAATATAAACCAGTTACGTCATGATGGACTTTTGGGTTCATATGCTGGTCTAGGTAGGTTTCAATATCTGTGATTAATTGGTCACGATTAAGTTTCGTATCTGAATCAGGTAAATAAACAACCACTCTTGCTAATGCACCATTCTTTGCCAAATATGGGTCCATTAGAACGGCTTTGTCATTTTTAGGGATGCTGTTAAGCGATAATTTGAGGAGCTTAGGACCTAAAACACTTCCATGTACACCTTCAAGTAATTGAACCACAGTGTCAATCGAAAGTACTTTTCGAACACCTGGTTGTTTAGTTAAAAAATGATCTAATTGTCTAATTTGGTCAAGACCTTCCTTTTGTATCCAATAGTTTTTACTAGGGTATTCAAGTAAAATGTCTAATGTGCTTGTACCAGCTAATTCGTTATCAATCAATTTAATGCTTTTTACCATATCAGTATCTGAAGTGAAATAGTCCACAAATCTATTTTCAACTGTAATATATTGTGTGCCCCAACCAAAAAACAAAATAGATGCTAATGCAGTTAAAATAATAGTTCTTTTATTATTCGAAGTAATTGAAACAAATTTATTTGGCCAGTTTGGCTCAATTCTATCCTTTAGAACTGCTTTTTTTTGGTTAAATTTTATCGCGGGTAATAACGTAAAACAAACAATGAATGCTAAAGGGATACTCAATGACATCATAAGACCAAAATCAATGATTGGTTGAATATCACATAAAGTAAGCGATAAAAAACCAACCATTGTTGTTAGACATGAATATGCAATAGGTGTTTTAAGTTCACGAACGGTGGTTTGTATGATTTTTGATTGCGATAAACGTTTATTTCTTAATGAGACCTCTTGAAAACGTAAGACAATATAAATAATAAATGTCAAACTAATGACAAATAAAATTGGTGGATAGTTTGCGCTAGCGATGGTTAATGGCCATTTAAATAATGAAAATATACCCATGGATAGAGTTACGGTGACTAAACTTGCGCAAAGAGATAGTACAGCATCATTTAATTGTCTAAAAATGGCATATAGTATCAAAGCCATAGAAATAAAAGCTGATATGCCAAAATGAAACAAGTCTGCTTTTAGATAATCAATGATCGTTTGACTGATTGCTGCCATCCCTACAATATAAACTTTCCCCATGTTCTCATATTGATCAGTAATGTTGTTGATATTTAATAATAATTTTTGCAGAGATTGATTCCTTTTTAATTTATTTTGATTGTCGATCTCTTTTGTTTTCTTCCAAAGCGCATATTCTTTTGGTGTAAGCCTTCGTTGTGTTTTTAAATAGTTAAGGTTTGCAAATATTTGATTATTTTTGATGGAGGATTTGCTAGGTGGCTGAATATTAACCAGAATACTTGTTAAAGTGTTTTTCTTATTTAGAAAAAGATTTTTATAAAAAATGCCATTTGTTAGTTCTTTTTGTGCAAGTTCAATGTTAGTTCCGGGTGAATTAATAGTAGGAATATCAAACATTAAATGAAACAAGTATAATCTTGGGCTAAAAAGCAATGGTAGGTTGGTAATAGCATAGACTGAAGAGACCATATTTACTTGGTCAAGTTTATGAACTATGCCATTAATGGTTTGTAGTTTTGAAAATGGTTTAATTCCATCAAAGATGACTAATATTTGTTCATCATCATTGAAATATAAGTTCGCTTTTTGATAGGCAGAGGATTGTAAATCTCTTTTAAGGGCGATAGCATCAGCAGAGATGTCAAACTGAGTATGAGACGCACAATACCCAAAAATAGCAATCAGAAATATATAAAAGCCAAGTACACATCGATTGATTTTTTTGCTGTAGAGAGATATGAGCTGCTGTCTTTTTTGTTTAAAAGTTGACATAACTCATCCCATAAATTAAAGATTTGAAGTTACTTTCATATCCATAATTTGCATATTTCATTTCATGGAAATGAAACCAACAGCAAGATTGATGCTCATCACTTAAGATGATCTGTGGTTTTTGATCAAATGTAGCTACAAATGACTTTTCACGAATGATCTTGGGATGTCTTGTTCGAAAACGATGTTCTATTTTAAGATCATGCAATATATATTGATCGGGCATTAACCCAGTTTCTTCATTTATTTCTCGTAGTGCAGCTTCATAAAAAGTTTCATTTTTTTCAACACTGCCTGTAATGTTCTGCCAAAAGCTACCGCGCTCTTCATTAACTTTAAATAGAAGGTATTTCTTTTCCTTAGGGAATAGAAATACAACTTGTATTTTCTTTTGAATTGCAATTGGTTTCTTCTGTCTCATGCATTATAATATAGTCCATATTATAAAATTTGTGATTATAAATTAGGAGTTAATATGAAAACTATTGCCATTACTGGTGCAGGTGGTCAAATTGGGTATGCTTTGGTCTTTAGAGTTTTAAGTTTTTTCGCTGAAAAAAATGAAAAAATCCATCTCAAACTGATTGATTTGCCAGCTGTTATGCCTAGTATGGAAGGTTTAGCCATGGAAATTGATGATTGTGCTTTCTCATGTGTTGAATCACTCACAATAACTGATGAATTACATGTTGGTTTCAAAGATGTTGATTGGGCATTTTTAGTCGGTGCCATGCCAAGACAAAAAGGAATGGAAAGATCAGACTTGCTATCAAAGAATGCATTAATTTTTAAGGAGCAAGGTCAAGCACTGAATGAGGTGGCTAATCCAGATGCACATGTGCTTGTTGTTGGGAATCCATGTAATACCAATGCATTGATTGCTGCGCATTATGCACCTAAGTTAAATAAAAATCACTTTTATGGTATGATGATGCTCGATGAATTAAGGGCCAGGGCTCAAGTTGCAAATAAGGTCGATACTCAAGTTGAAAATGTTAAAAATATGATTGTATGGGGTAATCACTCAGCGACACAATTTCCTGACTATACCCACGCAACCGTTGATGGTAAACAAGTGACAGAGCTATGTGATGAAACTTGGTTGAAAGACACTTTTCTTCCAAAGAATCAAAAAAGAGGTGCTGAAGTCATTGCGGCAAGGGGTGCATCAAGTGCTGCCTCTGCGGCAAATGCAGCTTTAGAAACTATGAAACGAGTTTTATATCCAGATGGACAGCCTTTTTCTTTAGGGATCCATTCTAATGGTGAATATGGTGCTCAAGCTGGGCTGATGGCATCTTATCCATGCATGGTTTCTTCTGGGGAGGCAAGAATCATTAATGACATTGAATTAGATTCATACGTAAAAGCGCAAGCTCAATTAAGTTTTGATGAGCTAGCTGATGAGTATAATCAATTAAAGACGTTAAATATTTTGTAAAATGCAAGTTTCATTTGGACAGTACTTCAAGGCTTTTAACACATGGATTAGTCCAGTTTATTGGATATCAGGTGAGGGTGATGGTAGAGTCGATCTTGAACAAAGATTAATAAAAGCACTGCCATCACATAACACGATTATTAAAAGGCTGGTCTGTAAAAAAAAGGATGAACTTGTTCAAGTAAAAGATCATTTTCGTAGCCAAGATTTATTTAACGAGTCTCCGGTTCTGGTGGTAACGATTACTGGGACTTTATGTGCAGATTTGATTGAGTTAATTCAAAATTTATCGCTTCAAGCAAATGATAAAATTATTGTTTATAGTCCAAAATTAACCCCTAAGGCCAAAAACAATCCTTTTTGGACAAAGCCAATGGTCGCACATTATGCATTATGGCCATATTCAATAGACCAAGCTTCAATATGGTGGAAAAACCAATGTCAAGCACTTCAAGTAAAGCCAACTGCTTCTGTCACACAGGCAGTATTGCAACAAACGGGTGGGCGAATTGATGAATTACGTCAGATCACAGCCGTATGGGAGTTGCAGTATCCAGGTGGTGGTGTCATTGATGAAGTGCCACCTGGTACGCATCAATTGAGTGATAAAGTGTATGACGAAGCTTATGGATGGTTATTAAATGGTAAAATTAAGAAGGGTTTTGATGTGGAGTCAAATATGCCGTTTTATTTTGCATTAAAACAAACCGTTGATGAAGTTGTTCAGTTCGCATTTCTAAGTCAATCAATGCAACCAAATATGATTATGAAAAAACTTGGTTGGTGGCCACAAAAAATGAATAATATACAAAATATCGCAAGTCGTGGTTCATTAGCATCATGGCTCGATATGGTTTGGACCTTAAGTTACATTGAGATGGCAAGATTTGGTGCAAGCCAACATTCATTTAAACAACTCATGGATTGCTTTTACCATCGGCAGTCTTTACCATTAAACATTATCAATTATAGGTGATTGTATGAAAAAATTTATATTTATATTTTTATTGATGAACCAGACGTTTGCATTAGAAGTTATGGATAAACCTGATAAGAATTCAAATCTGCTGATTATCGGTGATGCGTCAAAACTAAAAGTTTTAGAAGACAGCTATGTTCATGTGTATGATCCTAAGACTAAAGTTTCTGGTTATGTTAAATATTCAGCTTATCAAAAAGCTTTAGGGACCTCTGAAGTTGTTAAAAGATTTCCTAACTTGTCAGGTGTCGTAAATAAAGAAGAGATGTTAAATAATAAAGCAGCAATATTGACGCAAAATATTAAAAATAAACAAGCACAAATTAAAGATTTACAAAGTCGGTTGTATCAATGATTGACAGTTAGGTTGTCATTAAGTCGGCTTAACGCTATGTAAGATGGTATGGTTGAAAATACACTAAACACAAAAAGTGCAGTCCAGCTAATATAATAGACAATGAGCCCTCCAATTGGTGCGAAAAGAATGCCACTGCAACCAGTAACTAAAGCATAGATTGAAAACTGTGTGGCAGATTTACGTTTTGCTATTTTATCAGCATAAAATGATAGTAATGTTGTCGAAATCAAACCCCGTGCAATATTGTCAAAAAGACAAATAATGATAATTTCTTCAACTTGATTGACTTTAATCACAGATACTAAGCTAAGCAACAAAGTGCTAAATAAATGAAGTTGTATGGCATGTTTGAGAGTTTTTTTATATCCCCAAATATTAATGAATTTAATTGCGATCATTAACCCAATCATATTTGCAACAATGCCAATGACTTTTGTAATAACACCTACAGAAGCAAGCGACAAAGATAACTCTCTGAGCATAAAAACTGGTAATAAACTATGCTCTAAAGCTTCATTGATTTTAACAGTAGTTAAGAACAAAATAAGTATAGGGCCGCCATAGTTGTATAAGGACTTCCAGCAGACACTAATAAGTTTCTTGTAGTTATATTCGTTTTCAATACTATCATCACTTTTGTTAGTAATGTTAGGTAGGAAAACTAGAAATCCTGCGAGTATGAAAAAAAACAATCCTGATATCTGATAAAGGATATGCCAGTTAAAGAAGTCTGCAATGACTAATGCAACCCCACCAGTAATTATTTTACCTAACCTGTAGCCGACCTCTGTAATGCCTGCAAAAGCTTGTATATTATTGCGATCTATGAATCTTATCCAATATCCATCAAGTGATAGTGTAACGTTTGCACCCATAAAAGCAGTTATTCCTGCACAGATTGTAAATAGTTTGAAATGTTTGTTAGGGTCACAATATGAAAGCATGATAAGTGTGATGCCTAATGCAAGATGCATATAAATAATCCAGCTTTTATAACGACCGAAGCCAACAGGATGATATTTATCAAAGATAGGAGCCCATGAAAATTTAAGAAGATAGGTTAGGTTCAATAGATTCATGAAACTAATAATATAAATAGATATACCAGCTTCTGACATCCATGCTTTCAGTGTGGATGATGTTAAAATAAATGGCATGCCACAACTCATGCCAATCAAAAATGCCCATAAATGAGTGGAAATGCTATTTGAGATATCTCTTAATTTAATTTGATTTAACATAATACCAATATTGTGTGGAATTTTATGTAGAATATGATATTATAAATTTTTAAATTTAGCAAATAAGTAAGTTATATGATTAATCATTTTATCCAGTTTATTCAATCAATTATGTTTTTGAGGGCAAACCAAAATTACAT
>JAQWRO010000016.1 GCA_029243665.1 Gammaproteobacteria bacterium | reverse complement strand
GTTTGCCAGACAGCATCAGCAGCCTTGGACACATTGAGTCGCCTTGATCGGTAGCCAATGAGTTTGGTTGAATGACCAAGTTTTTCAAGCATGCGTGCTAGAGGGCGCATCACCCATCGTGGTGCTGATAAGCCGTGGATGAGATAAATATTCATACGGACGTTTTGTTTGCTTTGAAGCACTTGAGTGTTTCATTGAATTGCTGACAAAGGCTTTGAATATCTTCAAGATGCTCAGGCCAGCCTGTTGTTAGTACTTCGCTCAATGGTACCAAGACAAATTGCCTGTCAGTCATGCGTGGATGTGGGATTTGTAGTGTTTGGTCGGTATGTGTCTCATTGTCGTATAGCAAAAGATCCATATCTATGGTTCGTGGTTTTTTTTCGCCTTTGTCACGTCGCCCCATGATATATTCTAGTGATTGTGTTAGCTCAAAAAATGCTTGAAGGGTTAGCGAGGTTTGTATGCGAATGACAGCGTTGAGGTATTTTGGCTGTTGTTCACAGACATCAACTGGATTGGTTTCATATAGCTGGGAAGTTGCTGCCACGTGGACATGGTTTTCCTGAAGCGCTTCAATGGCATTTTGAATGTTTTGAGCTCGGTCACCTAAATTGCTTCCAAGCCCAATGTAGGCAACCTTGGGCGCCTGATTCATTTTGCTGTCGTAGAGCTTTCTAAAGTGCTAGATAATCCTTGCCATTTAACAGCTTGCCACCAGACAGGTTCATTGGCATGGGCTCTTAGCATTAATAAATCTAGGCCAGCTCTAAACCTGGGCGATTTAAGTGTGCGATCAACGATGTAATCATCAGATTTCATAAATGACAACTGTAACTGCCAGATGTGTAAAATACCTTCAATGATTTTTCTAGGTAGTTTTAATGTTTTTTGTTGTTCGTTGATGATGTTTTCTGCAGCAGCCATAAATTGTTTAGCATAATCACGGTCACGTGGACGTAATTTTCTAGTGGCTTGTTTGAGTGGCCACCACAAAAGGACAGCATACAAAAATGCACTACTAAGGGTTTTATTTTTAAGGTACCTTTGATCTGCGTTATAGCAAGCTTGGTTTAAAAACGTTTGTGTTTGTTTCTGAATGCGTTTATCAGATAAGCAAACTTGTGTTTGTGGGAAAAGCACATTAAATAAACCTAATGCATTAAGCTTATCAAGTGATTTTCTAGCGTGACCTGTATAGAAAAGTTTTTGTACTTCAAAAGATAGACGGTCGGAAGAGATGTTGGCTAAAAGATTTTTTTGTTGGCTGATGGCCTCTAGGATATCTACATCAATCTCAAAGTTAAGTTTGGCAGCCATGCGTGCGGCCCTTAACATGCGGACAGGATCTTCTTTGAAGCGTTCTTCTGTTTTACCAATCATGCTGATGCGTTTGCTTTTGATATCATCACAAGCATGCGTAAAATCTAAAAGCTGATTTTCTTTTGGGTCGTAGTAAAGGGCATTAATGGTGAAGTCTCTTCTTAAGACATCGTCCTGAATAGTCCCAAACTCATTGTCTCGTGTTCGAAAGCCATTTTGATCTACCTTGCCGGAGCGGTTGGATCTGAAGGTGGCAACTTCAAATGTATGATGTTTATCACGGACATGTACAATCTTAAAACGTCGGCCAATGATGATGGCGCTTCGAAAAAGTTTTTTGATTTGATTTGGTGTTGCATTAGTGACAATGTCAAAATCTTTAGGTTTGGTTGAGGTTAATAAATCTCTCAATGCGCCTCCTACAATGTAGGCGTCAAAGTTGGCCTTTTGTAATTCAAAAATGATCCGCTTAGCAGCAGGGTGAATGTGCTTCGGGCTGATCCTTTTATGGTCAGGTGTGACAAAAGTTGGTTTTAACTTTGGTTGGACTTGTGATTTAATGCGGTCTAAGATGTTTGTTATGAAACCCAATTTGTTTTCTCCATTTAAATATATTGAGGGTTTGTAAAGTATCAATAATTTGATAAACTATAAGTTACTTAACTATGAACAGTATTGCAACCATTGGATATACTAGCAATTTATACGCTAGAGATCAAAAGACAATTAACTATTTTGAATTTCAAGCAATGTTGGCAGATCAAGTCAGTGATCGCCTACATTGGTATGCTACCATTCATCCGCGTGATGAAGAGGATGCTTATCTAGATGCTTCAGAGCGATTAAGTTTGTGCGTTCAATCACAACTGCAGTCCAATGACAAAGTGTTGGTTGTGGGCGGCGATGTCAGTGCGCTATATCATATGCCAGACTGGATATCTGGAAATCAATTATTGGGTGTCTCGGGCATGGCTGAATCATCGCTCGCTACTTTTTTTGAAAGTTTACCAATCCCGTTAGCATTTGATCATCTGACGTTGGGGGTAGGTTTGGATCAGTCGCCAGTCGGTCTATGGTGGCCGGCAGATGTGTCCAGCACATCCATAGTTAATTTGCCATCTAATCTGCGTGTATTGTTTGTTCCAGAGCTCGAGTCAGGCTCGCAAATGTTAAAGTTGATCGATATATTAAAGGTATGGGTATGAGTGCGTATCATCCAGTTTATTTAGGGTTGTCTTTAGGTGTGATCTCTGCACTTAGGATTTTTGGTTTGATGATTATTGTGCCAATCATTGGATTATATGCTAGTGAATATCAGACCAATGCCATTGGTATTGGCTGGGCCATAGGGATTTATGGTTTAATGCAGGCTCTTTGTCAAATCCCATTGGGGTGGTATTCCGATAAAATTGGCCGTAAGCCTGTGATCATAGCAGCCCTTTGTGTTTTTGCATTGGCAAGCTTTTTGCAGGCATTGACCCATGATATTTATTGGTTAATTTTTTTAAGATCCATCCAGGGTGCTGCAGCCATTAATGGTGTTGTATCGGCTTGTGCCATTGATTTAGCAGGTGCTAAGCAACGCACTTTGGTATTGGGGTTAATAGGGATGATGATCGGTGTTGCATTTTTCTTTGCAATGATTTTAGGTCCTATTTTGAATCATACCATTGGCTTATTTAATATATTTAATCTCATTGGCAGTTTAGTCTTGTTGGCTATCCTATGGGTAATATGGGTGCTGCCTTCAGCAACCCCTGTTGCGCAGCGTTGGTCATGGCAGCCTTTTATGGCCAAATCTTTTTTTATAGCTGCATCTGCAGGAGGAGTGATTCATGGTGTATTCACTGTGGTCTTTTCAATATTGCCACTTTTCTTGCTCAAGTTTTATTCAGAGTCGGTTATGGTTTACAGGGTGTATGCGCCGAGTATGTTGTTTGCACTGATAATCGCTTTAATAGTGATGCGTCGTGTAGGTAAGGAGTCTCCCGTAAAATGGATTACCATTAGCATGATCGCAATGACTTTGGGTGTGATTGTTTTGCCTTTTTTGACTACATTAGGTCTTTTGGTGTTTATTACTGGGTTTTCAGTATTAGAAGCAACGTTGCCAGTGTTTTTAATTGAGTCTTCTCAAGTGACTACTCAAAAAGGTAGCTTGATGGGTGGCTATTTTAGTTGTGTGCAACTAGGCGTTTTTTTAACGAGTTTGTCTGCTGGTTATATACGCGTTTCTTTTGGGATTTCTGGTGTCA
>JAQWRO010000012.1 GCA_029243665.1 Gammaproteobacteria bacterium | reverse complement strand
TAATTCTTGGCTTGTTTTCCTAGGTAAATCTCGTGCCACAATGAACTTCCTTTCATCAGTTTCATGAACCATAACAGATGAGACATAAAAACTAAAGAACAAGATACTCGATGTTATTGCGATAAACCCTGCCAAACCAGTACCAACAATAGGAAGTAATGCTGTAAAGACTGTCACCATAGACGCAAACACACAAATTGATCCAATAGAGCCTTTCATAGATACATGCCAACGCCATTGTTTGGTTGCAGACATTAAAAGCGAAAAGATAACTATTGCTGCACAAGTAATTAATAAGAAACTTGAAAATGGTGTAATGCTCCAAAATGCAAACAGTATGGGAATGTAGTGCGCATTCATAACAAAGACCGTGACCATAGCACCCACAACTGCTAAATTCATCATGACTGGGGCACGTTTTTTATATAAATCTGACAAATAGTAATGCCATCTGGGATAAGATGCATAAAGCCTTTTACCCATCATGGTGGTAATCGCTATCATGGTAGAAATAAATACAACAATTGCTAGCGAAAAGACAACAGGCGTTGCTGGAAAAGCTAAATAAAAACCAAGGGCATTAATAATCCCAATCCCAACCGCAGCAGGGATTGTTGCTGATATAGTAAAAATATTCCTTGGCTTTTTCATTGCTTGCCATAGATCTTGCCATTTGTTCTTATTTTTCAACCATAATGACATGCGATAACCAAAATTATTAAATGCTTCTTGGATGTCTAACCGCGTAACCAAGTATGAACCTATGGCACATAAACCTGCAAAAGCAATTTTTATGATCCATCCAAGCGCACCTGTGGCAGTAAAAATAGATAATGTGCCACCACCCAACCAAAAAATAAATTGACCCAATGCAAAAAATGCACCCAATCCAATCAATACATTGACAGCCACATTCATATAAGAAACAAAAACACCTACTTGCTTGCTATGCTTGATAATGGCTTGGCTTTCAATATAGCTACCTTCATCATCATGCATTAAAGGTTCATATAATTTCTTTATTTCAGACCTAAACACTTCATGTTCCGCACCGTTAAATTCTTTTAATGCAGATTGAATGATCCCTACAACTTGCTGGTCCAATGTGTTTTCTTTGGTGAGTCTATTTTGTAGAACATCGTACAATGCTTGCTGAAATGGTTGATAATAGGCTTTCCAAACAAAATCAATTTTTTTATCAAAGACTTGATATAAATGAACGTCAAAGTCATTTATATCCTCAACTTTGTTGACTAATTCCTGACGCCATTGAAGCAAATTAAACCCATCCAGCCAATTAGATAGATTTTTTGTTTTTATTTCTCCAGTCGTCTTTCGTATATCAATGAGTTCAATTATTTTTTGATGCGCAATTTTATGCAGTTGTTGCTCAAATACATTGATGAAATTATCATCTGAAAGTGAATCAGAAGTTAACGATACCAAATCAAGACTAGAAAGAAATGCTTGTTGTGTATCACTTAATAAAGACAATCGCTTATAGTCTCCTTGATAAACTTGACCATGCACTCGAACAAAATCAGCCATAAGAAAATTTGCTTGAGCAACAGCACTACAAAAACCCATGATCATTAAGCCTGGGTGTTGCGCAAAAATTGCTTTATTACTTGAATCATGGTCTAAATGACTCAACGCCATAATCGATGGCACACTGAGTAATCCTGTAGACACACCACTTAAAAGGCTCAAGAAACCAAACGCAAATTGACCTGGATGGTTGGTATAGTGCTCATAAAAGCCACCATTCATAGCAATGGTATTATTTGGGATGAGTGATAATTCAGACTCTAGTTGATGATATAAACTTTGTTGTTGTGGCATATGCAATTATTCTTTTTTTACATTTACCATTTTCTACTTAAAACCTTAAGGAAACCTTAAGAAAAGACCTTGATAAAAAAACTCAATTAACATCTATAAATCAATACTTGGAGTCTTTAACAAAGGTTCTGACTCATCATTGATAGAAGAATCATTGTCTGAAACATCTTCAACATCAGCGCGACCAAATAAATTTCGACTTGTGTCTGACAAATTAACTGGTTTATTTTGAGGCATGTCCACCATCTCAATGCTTTTTACATCTTTATTCTGATTTGAACATTCTTTTAAAATACAGTGTCTTTCCATTTCATCTTCAGGCAATGCTACACACATCACAGCCCAGCTAAAAAATAATGGGAAACTAAAGAGTGCTAACACTGCAGCAAAAACAAGTCCTACAGGGTTAGCAAATAAAATCGCAGTACAACAAAAGATCGCAATACTCTGCCCAACTGCTGCTGTTAAACCAAGTGAGGCAAGCATTGAACGTTTCAATGGCCATTTACCATGGATGGCAAAACACATTGTAAAGACAATAATAGATACAACCCCCATTAACAAAATAGCTGATATAGGTGCCAATGCCATGAAGGGCCCTGTCACTGGATTTAGGAACAATGCCAAACCAATGAGCACCATGATGAATGTTGCCATACCTGCAGGCACAACCAATCTTTTATAATTGGCATTTTCAATCATGCGAGCAAGACGATCATAGGATTCATAAAACATCCCACCAAATAAACTAACACACGCAATAAAAGTCACTACACCTATGATCAATGCAATAGGTGCTATTGGCATTGTCATGTAAAAAGCCATTGCTGCAATGATGGTTAAACCGATTGCAGTAGGCAATGTGACAAATAATGTCATTGCATTTTTTTTATTCTTTAAAGCCTGTATGATATTTTCCAACTTATTTCCAGAATCCCACCAAAGCTTCAAATTGTAAGCAACATTTTCAAAAAAGCTATTGATATATTTTCTTGTAATTAGCATAGGTATTAACATGCTTAAGACAGCAAAGAATGCAATTGCCAAAAAGAAAGGCCATCCAGTGCCTAATAAAGCAAGCAAACTAACACCAGTCAGTGCATAAATCACCATGTTAAAACTAATAAACGCACCAATACCAATGCCAAAATTTACCAACACATTAAACCAACCAATGCCATAACCTGTATATCTAACACCGTTATATATAGACGATTTTCCAATGTATTTATGGTTGTTTGGATTGACTTCTAAAGTTCTTGCAAACGCCTCTAAATCTAAATATTCAATTTCATCAAAAACACTATCGTCATCGCTATCGTCATCGCTATCCTCAGCTTTATCTAATTCATTTTTAACCCAATGGTACACAAGCTCATTGATAAATTGTTTTTTTAAAGCAATGTCATTTGATATAGTATTCTGTTTTATGATCAATGCATCTACAGGCACATAAGACTTTGCTTTTATTTCTTTAATGAAATCAGAAATTTTGGAATGATCATTACCATCTATTTGATTCAACATATCTAATAATGGTTGGTATTTGGTTTCATAACGATTATGAATAAAATCTAGCATTGCAGGTTTTGTAACACCTTCGCTCACTTCTGGCAATTGATATACAAGTGCTCTTTCATTTTGAGTTGTTTGCCCTGATAATATCTCATCTCTTATCGCTATGATTCTTTTTTGAACATCGATATGCAATGAACGATGATATGCTTTACCAAAATTAACCTTAATTTCGCTTTGATCACCATCATGTGATTCAGAGACATATGCACTTAAAATTGTGTGTAGACGCTTTAATTCAGCCTGTCTTTTTGAATGGATTTTACCACTATCAATGTCGCGTCGCTCCTTAATCAATTGTTGAATTGTGATGATACTATTTGCCATTAAACACAACGATACTAAGATAACTTGAGGCCCATGATAAAGTGCGCCACTCGATTGATCTAAATACGACAAACCAGTTTGATTGGGAACATCTAATGAACCTTCAGATAGACCATTCGTGCTGCTTAAAAACAACATACCCAAAGCGATACCATATTGAAGATCACTTACTTTTTTTTCTGATGCTTCTTGACTATGGTACCCAAGCTCCTCAACAGCAGTTGCATCATGTGAAGCAATGGCTTCAAGGTAATTTAAGATGTCTTTGATATCGTTCATAATTCTTTTATTCTTTGCGGGCAATCTCAATTAAATTACCTCACTTTCATTATAAGTTTTTAACATTAACAAAACCTTATTTCGGTTGTATTCCGAATGCGATAAAGTTATTGTAATGATGAGGGTGTTTTTATGAAAAATACAAGTCATTTTGGCTTTAAAACAGTTGATAAAGATATTAAAAAGTCTTTAGTAGATGATGTTTTTTCATCTGTATCTGATAATTACGATTTGATGAATGATGTGATGTCTTTTGGACTGCATCGACTCTGGAAAGACTATTTCGTTAACCAACTTAATTTAAAACACTCAGATAAAATATTAGACCTAGCTGCTGGCACAGGTGATATTACCAAGCGTATGCATAAAAAACTTTCTAAAGCAGGTCAATTAGTCATTGCAGATTATAATTTACCCATGCTTAAACAAGGTCATGATCGCCTACTCAACGAGGGGATCCTACACCAAACATGCGTGGTAGATGGACACCACCTACCCTTTAAAGACAATGAATTTGATCACATTGTCATCAGTTTTGGTTTAAGAAACATGGCTGATCATAATGCCGTTTTAAGCAGTTGTCTAAAAATACTTAAGCCAGGCGGATGCTTATCTGTATTGGAATTTAGTCACCCAGAGCATGATACGCTTTCAAAACTTTATGACTGGTATTCATTTAACCTTATCCCACAATTTGGTCAGTGGTTTGCACAGTCTAAAGACAGTTATCAATATTTAGTAGAGTCCATTCGGATGCACCCTAAAGCACCTGAATTACAAGCAATATTTGACAGAAATGGTTTTAAGCAAACCAGTTATGAGTTATTAACTGGCGGCATTGTAGCCATACATAGAGGAATTAAGCAATGATCTTAGAAAAAATAGCTGGATTTTGGATCAACACTTTAACACCTCAAATGGACCTATCTGAGCTTGATGATAAGATAGTTGTGCTTAGAATTGACTCTCCAGCCATTGAACAATCGCTCTATTTTCATGGACAAAGGGTTGAACTAGATTTTATACCTAACAGGGATCCTGACATCATCATTACAGGTGATGTTTATACAGTTATTCAGTTTTTGGGTGGCAATGATCGTGCAAAAGTAACCATTGAGGGTGATCTGTCACTTGCAGTAGTTTTACAGCAAATGATTCAAACTGCTAGTATTGATTGTCAGGAATGGCTCTCTCAAGCAACCAGTCAATTTATTCCAGACCCAGTAAGATCATTTAATCCATTTACATCAAAAAAATACGATCAATCATTATTAGATCGTATTGCAACATTAGAAGCACGTATTCAAGAACTTGAGAAAAAAGCATCATCATGAAAAAAGTTATACGATTGTTTCGCATCATTCTATTAGTCATTTTCAATGGTCTAGATCAATTAATATTACCGGGATTTAAAGCACCTTCTCGATGGTTAGGTATTCGTCTAAATAAAGCGCATAGAGCAGATCGATTAGTTAAAACATTAATCAAATTAGGGCCATTATTTATAAAGTTTGGACAAATCCTTTCGACACGAAGAGACTTAATGCCATTAGATATCTCCAATTCATTAGCCATGCTACAAGACAAAGTACCAGCTTTTGAATTTAAATATGTTGAAAGGAACCTAATTAAACACTTTGGCGATCAGTTTAGACACATCTTCACAAATATTGAAGAAAAACCCTTAGGCTCAGCATCTATCGCTCAAGTGCATGCTGCTAAATTACATGATGGCAATGAAGTAGTCATCAAGTTATTGCGCCCTAATATCAAACGGATTGTTGCAAAAGACATTAAACTACTTTATTTATTAGCAAAAATAATCACAGCACTCAACAAGGATTTTAGACGTTTACATTTGGTTGCCGTTGTCGATGAAATTCATCAAACATTACAAAATGAGTTAAATTTATTAAATGAGGCTGCCAACGGCGCCCAATTAAGACGAAATTTTCTAGTTTCTACAAAAATGTATGTACCTGAAATGTTTTGGGATTATTGTTTTAAAGACCTTATTACTATGGAACGTGTTAGAGGGATTCCAATTAATCAGACTGAAGAACTCATATCAGCCAATACAAATATGTCGCGCCTGTCTGAGAGAGGCACTGAGATTTTTCTACAACAAGTCTTCGAAGATAATTTTTTCCATGCTGATATGCACCCTGGTAATTTATTTGTCGATATATCCAACCCAGAATATCCAAAATACATTGGCGTGGATTTTGGTATTTGTGGCTCTTTATCTCCTGAAGACCAAAGATATATTGCTGAAAATTTAGTTGCTTTCTTTCAGCAAGATTACCATAAAATAGCTCAGCTTCATGTTGATTCAGGTTGGGTGCCTGAATCAACAAATGTTCAACATTTTGCTAACCAAATTCGACGCGTTTGTGAACCAATTATTAATCGTCCCATTAAAGAAATTTCTTTTGGTAAATTATTAGATGGGTTAATCTCAACGGCTCGTACTTTCAATATGGAGGTACAACCTCAATTATTGTTATTGCAAAAAACAATTTTCAATATTGAAGGCCTTGGTAGAGACTTATATCCTGATATGAACTTGTGGGATCAAGCAAAGCCATTTTTAGAAAACTGGGTAAGGAAACAAAAAAATCCATTTAATCATTTACCACAATACCTTGAGCGCTTGAGTGAACAATTGAAAACAGAAGCAGCCCCTCATCCTTCAAAGACAGAAGTGATTACCCCCTCTAAACCAAAACATACAGGCATAGCAGCATTAGCATTTATCGGGACAGCTACAGGGATTATTGGTTTAAGTTTTAGCTTAGAAGCTCAAAATCTTTGGGTGCTCTCATTAACCATGATACAAGCGATGATACTTTGGCAAAGATAATTCAAATATTCTTTTTATTCTATATGCTTGGTCAAGCCAATGCACTAACTATTGATGAAGCGGTCGCATTGACATTAAAAAACAACTTCGATATTGAGGCAGCTAGATTAGATAGAAGAAGTCAAAAATTCAATGTTAAAGTTAGCAAAGATGCTTTTAAATGGCAAAACTCAATTACTGGTGAGTCTACCTTAATGGATGCTTCGAGCTCCGAAGTTGTTCAATCCTCCAGTTCGATCACGCCTGTTTCAAGCATTCAGACTAAATATGGAACTGAATTTATATTCCAACCTCATTTTCATTTAGATTCTGGTTTAGATCCTGAAATCACAGTCAAACAAAATTTACTTCGTGGTTTCAACCCTGATGTCAACTTAGCAGACTTAAGAAACACGATTGATCAGAATGAAATAGACAAAATCAACTTTAAAAACACTATCTCAAATGCAATATCTGATACTGTAACGACATACATAGAAATCATAAACATTGACCATAAAATCAGGTCTATTAAAAGAACATTAAAAATTAACAGAGAAAACTTAGAGCAAACTAAAATTAAATTTCAATTTGGTGAAGCAGCAAAAACTGATGTCATAAATAAACGTGTGTCAGTTGCATCTTCTCTAAGTGATCTCTCAACTAGCCAATCTGAAAGAGCCAGAAAGATAAATGATTTATTAAGCTTGATGAATGTCAAAGGTACAGAAATTGTAGTTGAAGATCAATTAATTGAGCTAAGCAAATCCATAAACATACCAAGCTACGAAAAAACTCAAAAAGGGCTGCTTACAAACAATCTTGATTATTTAAATTTAAAATTGACCTTAATCAAAAATAAACGTTCACTTGTTAAAGTAAAAGATGCTTTAAAAATTGGTTTAAGCCTTATTGGTACAACTAATCCAAAAGATATTTCTGATTCAAATTTAAAAGTTGCTTTAGATGCACCCATTCATGACATCAATAAAGAGCAAGCTGTTGTTAATGCCAAAGTTGAAATTCAAAAATCAGAAGCAGCCATTAACAATAAGAGAATTGAGCTCAATAACCGAGCTTATGATTATATTCAAGAATTAAAATTATTAGACAAGTCAATAAAAGAACAAAAGAAAGAACTTGATCTTAGATTAAACATAGTAAGTACCAACCAAGAGAGGTTTAAGCGTGGTTACATTAGTTCATTTGAGCTTTCGGAACAAATCAATGAAAAAGAAGAAGCAGTTGATAAATATAATGAATTAATATCTCAGTTTGCTAATAAAGCAATCACACTTTATCATGAAATGGGATTAACCTTGGATAGATGGCATGTACAATTACCTAAAGATTATTAGTTTTATAGTTTGTGTATTATTTTTTGGCTGTGAACAAAAATCAGCTAATACACAAAAGGATACAAAACAAGTCAAATACGACATATACACAGTTCAGTCTGCCAAATTTAGTGATGACATTGAACAAATCAGTGTGATTAAACCCCTCACACATGATGTTATCATTTCGAATGTGACAGGGTTTATAACAAAACAAATGGCCTCATACGGTGCAGATGTCAAAGAAGGTGATGCTTTATTTGTCATCTCAGACTCGGAATTATCAACTGAAGTATTCAACAAATTAGCCGATTATCGTAATGCTCAATGGGATAATGAATCTAACCAAAATAAATATCAAGATTACAAATTACAGTACTCATCGGGCTTAGTCGCATTTGAAGAAGTGAAACTTAAAGAAATTGAAGCTAAACGCGCTCAAATGAAACTTATACAAGCTGAATTCGAGTTAAAACAAATTGCAAACAAAATTAATAAGACATTTGATGATTTAAAAGTGATGGATATCACTGAGCTCAAAAATATATTCCTTGATAAAAAACAAAACAACTCTATTATTATCAAATCCCCTAATGATGGGACCTTAATCCCCTTAGATCTTGGCACAAATGATCCTGATAAAATTTCTAAAACGGGTTCTAAAGTTGAAGGTGGACAAGCCTTTGCAGCCTTAGCAAACCTTAATCGTGGAGAAGTTCAAATTGAATTGGATGAAAGTCAGCTCACAAACCTTAAAACTGGGATGAACGTTACTGTTAAAAGCTTATCAAACCCCAACCTTCAATTAACTGGCATAATTAAAACAATCAAACTTTTCGAATTCAATCAAAAGTCTGACAACTTGACTCGCTACCCTGTCACTATCCTTGTTGATAGCAAAAAAAATATTATTCCAGGCACCAGATGTAAAATCACCATACCGATGCCAAATAGGTCAGCACCACAAATACCCATTGCCGGAGTTAATAACCCTTACAAGTTACCTTTTGTATTAATGGCTGATGGTACTAAGCGAAACATTGTACTTGGTAAAACTGATCTAAACCATGTAGAAATCATCAAAGGCTTATCACCTAATGAACAAATTCTTGTCCCCATAAATACTGATAAACCATCATGATTGAAATTAAATCATTAAGCCAAACATTTAATACTTCTACCGTTTTAAAAGATATTTCTTTCACAATTAATCATGGCGAGTATGTTGCGCTGCTTGGTCCATCTGGGGCGGGCAAATCTACTTTAATGAATATTTTAGGACTATTGCAAAATATCCAATACGGAGATTATTGGTTAGATGGTCAACATACAAACAAGTTAAATAATAATCAAAAAGCAAATATACGTAATAAAAAAATTGGATTTATATTTCAACAATATCATTTACTTTCAGAGTTATCTGTTTACGAAAATATTAAACTACCATGGCAATATACATCTGAACATGATCATACCCATTTAGATGAACTAGTAACCTCACTTGGGATTGTTCATCTACTAAAGAAAAAACCAACTCAATTATCCGGTGGTGAACAGCAACGTGTAGCTATAGCTCGGTCTTTGATCAATAATCCAACCATGATTCTTGCAGATGAACCAACGGGCGCTCTTGATGAAAAAAACGGCATTAATGTCATGTCTTTATTAAAAAAACATCGCGCAAATAAAACACTGCTAGTTGTTACTCACAACCAAAGTATTGCAGAAAAATGTGATCGTATCATTATGCTAAGGGATGGTAGTATCGTATGATTTTTCTATATGCACTCAAACAAATTAGAAATCACTGGATAAGAACAACATTAGCTGTCCTTGGTGTTTTAATTGGTACTTGTGCATTCATTGTATTGACAAATATTGGTCTGATATATCAATTCAACCTTGAGCAAGAGTTAAATGAAATTGGCAAAAATACAAATGTCATCAACCTACTGTACCCACCTAACAATGCTAAACACTTAACAGAATCAGATATAAAAAAATTAGTTCAAAAACCCATCAAGGTCATCATTCCAATAGCTTTTAAAACATATAACTACACCATGCCCAATGGAAATAGTGTTAATCTAAATATTATTGGCATTCCTTTTAATATGCAAAAGCCCTTCGACATAAAAGCATTGGAAGGTAGGCTAATCATTCCAAGTGACCAAACAAATGTGACTCTCAGCCAACCATTAGTAGATGAGATGTTACAAAACAAGAATACTATCGAAATTGGAGACGATTTTCTACTTGATCACCAGGTACTTCATATTGTCGGCAAACATAGCAAACAAAAAGAAGGATTAAGAACATTGTTGTTTGGCGAAGTTAACCACCAAATTGTTATGAACTTAAACAGTGCTTTAAACGTAATCCCCGATCTATATATTGAGCGATTAATTGTTATTCTTGAGAATAACATACATACCCAAGAAGATTTAGAGATATTAAAAAACAATATTGAGCGCATCTCTCCAGGCATTCAGGTATTCATACAAAATTTTAGTTCAATGTATGAAGCTACACAGACGATATCTATGCAGTTTAATTTATTCTTATCTTTGGTAGGCTTTATTTCTCTTTTGATTGGTGGTGTAGGTATAATGAATATCAT
>JAQWRO010000002.1 GCA_029243665.1 Gammaproteobacteria bacterium | reverse complement strand
TTTGTGATGATGAATGCTGCGCGAATTGGTGTTGGCATACAAGGCTTGGCACTTTCTGAAATGGCTTATCAAACCGCCCTTTTATTCGCCAAAGATAGACGCCAGTCTCGTTCGTTAGATAAGGATAAACGTGAACTGGATCAACCTGCAGATACCATATTGGTTCACCCAGACATTAGGCGCATGTTACTTGAATGTAAAGCGACCAATGAAGCCATGCGTGCTTTAGTCGTCTACAGTGCCATAGAAAAAGATCGCAATGGCGATAGTGATACCTTTGGATTACTCACCCCAATCATTAAAAGTTATTTAACTGAGCGTGGCTGTCATAACATCAGTTTGGCCCAACAAGTGCTTGGAGGGTCAGGGTATGTCAAAGATTGGCACATTGAACAATTTTATAGAGATGCTAGGATTGCAATGATCTATGAAGGCACCAATGGCATTCAGGCACTTGATTTGGTTGGCCGAAAACTGCCTAAAGATCAAGGCAAAGCATTTATGGCTTTGATGGCAGAAATCCAAGCAAAAGAAGCAGGGTTTTTAGACGAGTTCAAACAAGCTTCTATGGATGTTAGAACCAAGCTACAAGAAGCTGCGATGTGGTTAATGACCCATGCTGTGAAAGACCCTGAACAAGCAGGGGCTGTGAGTACACGTTTCTTAAATTTATTTGCGCTTTGTATGTTGACTTATATGTGGGGACTGATGACTGCAAAGGATGCCTCAAAGATACCCGTTGGGAAATATTTCATTGAACATATTTTGCCAGAATCACAAACCTTATTGTTGCAAATTAAAGCAGGTAAAGAAGCCATCATGAAGATGGACCATGAAGATTTTTGAGGTTAATTATGTATCATGCACCTTTGACAGATTATAACTATTTAATGCAATGTTTCACACCTGAATTGAGTAAGGAGGATCGTGCTTTATATGATGCCATACTAACCAGCGTCGATGAGCTGTGTCAGGCACAATTAGTTGAGTCTAATTTTATAGGCGATCAACAGGGCATTCAATTCAACCCCGAGGATCATAGCATTCAGTTACCAAAGGGTTATCAAGCATTGATTGATCAAATGCGTGAATTAGGTCTATTTGCGCTTGAGCACGCCAGTGTTTGGGGTGGCCTTGAACTACCAAAAACCATCTGTCAGCTTTGTTATGAAATGTTGATGTCTGCTAACAGTGCTTTATTTTTAGGTATAAGCCTAACCCACAGTGCCTGCATGGCCATTGAAAAAAATGCTTCTGAAGAATTGAAAAATGCGTACCTACCTAAAATGGTCTCAGGTCAATGGATGGGATCGATGTGTTTAACTGAATCACACTGTGGTACAGACCTTGGCTTAATTAAAACCAAAGCCATGTCTAAAGGAGATCATTATCTGATTTCAGGTCAAAAAATATGGATTACTTTTGGGGAACATGACCTCGCTGAAAACATCATTCATTTGGTATTGGCTAAATTACCTGATGCACCAGAAGGCAGCAGGGGGATTTCATTGTTTTTAGTACCCAAATGGCTTGAAAATGGGGATCGTAATACAGTCTATTGTGCAGGGGTTGAACATAAAATGGGGACGCATGTGTCACCAACGTGTGTCATGCAATTTGACGAAGCGCAAGGCTATTTAATTGGTGAGGCCAATCATGGGTTGGCACATATGTTTGTTATGATGAATGATGCAAGAAAAACAGTTGCTAACCAAGGCATTGCTTTAGCAGAAATCGCATACCAAGCATCTCATGCGTTTGTAAAAGATCGACGTCAATCACGTGCTTTAGATCCCAACAAACATGATCATGCACACCCTGCTGACCCGATTTTGCATCACCCTGATGTCCGTCGTCAAAGACTCCATGCAAAATCGATTATTATTGGTTTAAGAGCCCTGCTCTTTTATGCCCATACCCTGCCCCAGGATGATCCATTAACCAATTTATTGACACCCATCTTAAAAAGCTTTTGTACTGAGATAGGTTGTGATGTGATTGATCATTGTCTCCAAGTCATGGGTGGCAGTGGCTATGTCAAAGACTGGCATGTTGAGCAATACTACCGTGATGCTCGTATTGCGATGATTTATGAAGGCACGAATGGCATTCAAGCACTAGATTTTGTTTTACGAAAAATTAAACACCACTCATCAGAGTGGCAATCATTTTTAGATCAATGCAAAAAAGACTCTGAAGCTATGGCTCCCTGGCTTAAACCTGCATTACAGAAAGCTCTAAGTGAGACACAGCATCACTTCGATCAAATCTTAAAAGACTTAGAAAATAATTCAGAAATCGCTGCGGCCAAAGCACCTATTTATTTAAAATTGGCCGGTTATACATTAGTGACACTCATGTGGGGCAAATTAACACAAAATACTGATGCATCCGAACAATATCACACTTTAGGTAAATACTTTATAGACCATGAAGCTTGTAAAATTGAAACACTATCAATCGAGTTAAGCCAAAACTTTTCTCTTATTACTGAGTTCAAATCTGAGGATTTCTAGCCCTTTTGTCCAGGCACTAATGCAGTAGAATCACCAGATTTAGCCATTTGTGCAGCTTGATCTGACTGAATAAACTTTGCAGCATAAGCAGCAGACATCATAACTTTGATACCCTGCATATTCTTTTCTAGCGATTTCAACTTGTCTTTAGAAATTTCTATGCCTGAAACTGTCTTCTTCCCAGATTCACCCATAAACATACCAGAGGAAGCACCCGTGGATTTTATCATAAACTTAGAAATACTCTTAGATGAACTAATGCCGGCTTTAGAGAGACCCTTAACTAGATTACCTACTGATGTTTTATTTCTCTCCGCAAAATTCTTGAGCATTTCCTCGGTAATGACCACACTTCGCTTAGTTTTGTAGTAGCTTTGTTTCTTAATTTTTAAGTCTTTTTCAATTTGTTTTTTGATTTCTTCTAAGAATTTTTCTGCTTCCATTAGCTCTTTAGGGAACAAATGTGCTACATCAACATCGATTAAACGTGAACGTTCAACAAACTCATTGTCCAATAACAAATCAATTTTAAATTCTGCTAACCCTTCATCCAAATCATTTAATGCATCTAACCACCATGACAATACATCATGATCTTCTGCAATCCATTTATATCCTATTTCTGGTAAAATTTTGGCACAAGCAAGCATTATGGTTCGATATTTCATAGCTTGTTTGGATAATGGCTCAATGGGACGCATTCTAAACCATGATAAATGAAAATGTGTCATTGGTCCTTCAATCGGATCCCATGGGGCTTGATACGAACCGTGCTCATCAACTAATTGAAATGCATGCTCCCCAAAGATTTGACCCACATTCGTCAACAAAGCAGCAGAATAGATCGCATAAGGCATGATATCACCTTCTTCCAATTGATGGTGCCCATAAGTAGAAAAATATGATTCCAGGGCCTGCAATGCGCGTAATAAGCTATTATTTAGTACATATCTACTCCAGGTTCCAGTGGAGATACTTATAGACTGAACCATTTCGGCATAATTATTTATCAAATCCATATATAATGATTCGAAAAAAGACTCTGCAAAAGCAATGTCCGTCTCATCGTCATCCTTCATTACTAATGTCTTTAATCGCTTAATGTAATTTTGATAGGTTTCATGCGAAAGTAATTCTTTTGCAGTTTTAATCTGATAAATGGTTAGTGATTGTTTCATATTTTCTTGCACTTTAGTTGTATTTTCCTCGACATATGTCTCAAACATAATTATACACCCTCCTTAGCCATGATTGTATAAAAATTTGGTAATTCAAAATTTTCTGGGTATGTTGCCCCTTCAAAGTATAAGCCACATGCAGGCGCCATATTATCTATTGCTTCTCGTGACTGGGCATCTAATCGTGACTTAACCCATGCTGGATTTTCATGACCAAGACCAACCTTCATTAAGGTATAAACAATGATTCTAACCATATGGTGTAAGAATGCATTGGCTTCTAATCGTATAAATACCCAATCATTGTGACACATGATATCACATTGATGAATTGTTCGAATAGGTGAAAATGCTTGGCATTGACTGACTCTAAATGATGAAAAATCATGTTCACCGATTAAATATTTTCCTGCGTCTTGCATCAGTTTAACGTCTAGCGCCTCTTTGATCACATATGCATTGTCTTGCCATAAAACCTGGCTGTGTTCATTTTGTTTAATTAAATAGCAATAACGTCTTGACGTTGCCGAAAAACGCGCATGAAAATCATCATCAACGAAACGATGCCATAATACTTGAACATCGTCTGGTAAAAAAGCATTGGTACCTTTAACCCAACTATGTGAGGGTCTATCCACATCTGAATCAAAGTGGATGCATTGCTGCGCGCCATGCACACCACGATCAGTTCTGCCTGCACACGTTACTTTGGTAGGTTTTAGACTAAACTTTTCTAATGCCAACTGAAGAGCAGCTTGAACAGAAGGGTCTTTGGGTTGAATTTGCCAGCCATAATATTGCTTACCGTGATAGGCAATACCCATGACATGTCTTTTCATAGGCTTGGTAACTGAGTCAATAACGCTGAAGCTTTTTGTCTTTGATCAGAATCACCCTGCTCTAAAATGCCTTCTAATACACGTCTAGCTTGCTGAAATTCTCTCATTTGCATATAAGCTTCTGCTAGGTTAAACCTTGCAGGCACGGCTTCTTGAGAACCCATAAAGTCATATTCTTCATCATGTTTTTCACGAACAAGCTCGGGCATTTGAGTTTTATTAGATTTAACTGGCTGCTTTTTGATTATAACTTTTTTTGAGATTGGTGTTTGACGATCCATACATCCTGCCAAAACCAACATCATGATCAAACTAGATAGTATGACCAGAAAAACAAGATCATTGGATGCAACAGTTGCAGGTTGTGTTTGCATATTAGATACTGCATCAATTTTAGATGCCAATGCTTGATTCTGTGTCATTAGTGCCTGCTCATTATTGGCTACCTGACTTAAATTGGATTCAACATAATCTAATCTAGTCATGATTGGGGATTGAGATGAAATTTCATCTACCTGAGCAAAAGCGTTTGATAACATTAAAAACGAGATAAAGAAAAAATTTGATATATTCATAGTCACTATCATACATGGATAATAAATTAAGGATCAAGTGCTAGAAATTGAATTAGTCTAAAAATTTAAAAACAAGTATAAATCTATCGAGTGGTCTGATTGATTGTGACAACCACTTTCAGCATACCATTACGTTTACGATGTTATCTAATATTGAATGGATTTGGACCCATAGTGTTTGGCCCCATGTTTGTATTTTTTGATCGTAAACCATGTTGGTACATATCAATTACATTTGAACCTTTAATATCGTTATTACTATTAACAAACTTAGGCTCTGCTGAAGCAGATTCTTTACCTTTCATAAGATTTACCAATGC
>JAQWRO010000097.1 GCA_029243665.1 Gammaproteobacteria bacterium | reverse complement strand
CTGATCCCCAATGGTTAACTCTAAAATTGAGAGATATAAAAATTTCTAATGGCTATGAGTTCGTTCAATGTTTATATGATTTTGGTTTCAAATATGATTCTACGCACCAAATATTTAATTTTATGAATAATGATCAACTGTGGTTTAGGTGTTTAAATCTTCGTAAGCCTGGTAAATTTGATAATTTAGAAGATGGCAAAGCAATTCATGGACTGATGTTTGTCACAGACATTGCTGCTGTTAATGATACTGAGCAAAGCGCATGTTTAGAAGAAATGGTTAAGTTGGCAGCCCTGTGTCTGGAGCAATATGGTGGAATGTTATGCGATGTTAATGGCCCTATAGATGGACCAGCATGGTTAAGTGATAGACTCTCACATCTCAAGACAAAAACTATTCAGGAAGACATGTTATCCGCATGATGAAAAAATGTATATGGGTTGTTTGGACTGTCTGTGTATTCAATGTCTGTTTCGCACAAGATGTAGCCGCATACCTAGATGCCCAAGTCGTAACGCATAAATATCATGGTGATGGTGCAGAGTCTGGTGACGAAGTGTCAGCACCAGTCAGCGATGTTCAGCGAGAGCATTTGTCATCATCTGAATGGATCAAAAAACATTTTCTAGAAATATTCAGCCAAGATTATATTAATTTTGAAGTTCATGATCAGCTTATATCACACTATTTTAATGAATCAGGTTTGACGGATTATCAAGCGTGGCAGAAAAAACAATTAGCAGTTCTAATTCATCATCAATATATTGTTAAAGCAAGTTTGGCACAGTCGGTAGATGCGTTAAACCAAACAGAGGATCAATCATTTTCAGTCCCTGTTAAACTAATGTTTCATGGCTATGATCGACAATTTGCTAAAAAAATTGATGCAGTCAATATTACGGTTAATGTTGTTTTAAAATCCGATCCAGTTAACGACTGGGTTATTAGTAAATTAAGTGTGGCAGTTGATGACAATAGAAAAGACAATCAAAACCCTGCGTGATGAAATTAATCGATTGAATGAAGCTTATTTCAATCAAGACAGTCCTTTGGTTGATGATGCAACTTATGATCGAATGTTTCATGAGCTAAAAGCCTTAGAATTAAAACACCCAGAATATTTTGACCCTAATTCCCCAACACAAACGATCACAAAAACAAATCGTTCAGGTTTTAAAAAGGTTTCACATAGTATCCCGATGATGTCTTTAGATAACGCTTTTAGTGAATCTGACATTCAGCAGTTTTTAAATCGCATGATAACTTTTGAGCCTGGCAATGAATCCCTTGAGATTGCTATAGAGCCGAAGTTTGATGGAATTGCTGTGAGCATTGTGTATCAAAAAGGCCAATTGATTTTGGCTGCTACACGTGGTGATGGTCAGGTCGGTGAAGACATCACAAGTAATGTTTTGACTATTAAAAATGTTCCTAAAACCATTGACTATGAAGCTGAAGTTTGTGTTCGAGGTGAAGTTGTGATTACAAAAGCAGATTTTAAGACTTTAAATTCACAATTATCTCATGACGGAAAGAAAATATTCGCAAACCCAAGAAATGCAGCAGCAGGTAGTTTGCGTCAACTTAACTTAGATGTTACGTCAGAGCGACCGCTGACATTCATGGCATACAATGTAGAAAGTGATATTGATCTAGCGTATTCTCAACTCGGTAAAATGCAATGGTTAGAAAAATCTGGATTTACCATTGCAGCGGATAGAGTCATTGCAGATAACTTAGAATCTTGTATGGCTTTTTATCATGAGATGATGGATAAAAGAGCTTCATTGCCCTATGAAATTGATGGGTTGGTATACAAGTTAAACAATGTTAACTTGCACCAAAAAATGGGCTCAACTTCAAGAGCGCCACGTTGGGCCATTGCGCATAAATTTCCTGCCAATGAGAAGATGTCTAAAGTCGTTAATCTAGATTTTCAAGTTGGGCGAACTGGGGTCATTACACCAGTGGCTCAGTTAGAACCAACACCATTGGGTGGCGTTGTCATTCAAAATGCGACGTTACATAATTTTTCTGAGTTGGCACGAAAGGATGTCAGGGTAGGAGATTTTGTTTGGTTAAGGCGAGCAGGCGATGTAATTCCTGAAATCATTGGGGTGGTCAAGGAAAAAAGACAAGCTGAGCTACAGGCACCTATGTTGCCAAAAAACTGCCCCAGTTGTGGTAGTGTGTTGGTCGTTGATGAAATGAATCGCTTTTGTGTAAATCCGTTATGTCCTGAGCAAGTGTTAGGTAGTATTGAGCATTTCATTTCAAAGCATGCTTTTGACATTACTGGTTTGGGACGAACCTGGTTTGAAACATTGTATAGTCATCAGTTGGTCATGACTTATTCAGATATTTTCAAACTAACTTATGAAGACCTCATTGCATTACCCCGCATGGGTGACAAATCTGTTAAAAATCTTTTAACAGAAATTAATTCAGCTAAAGTTATTGGCTTCGATCGCTTTTTATATGCCATGGGCATTCCTGAAGTTGGTCGGGTAACAGCTAAAAAAATTGCGCAGCGTTATCCTGATTGGCCTTCATTATTTGAAGCTCAAGCAGATGATTTATTAGAGATTTCCGATGTAGGTCCACAGGTGGTAAGTCATTTATTAAAATACCTTCATGATGATGCATGCAAAAATGAAGTGAATGCTCTCATGGCTCTGGGTGTTACAATTAGCATTGCTAAAAAAACAAAACAATCTGATGTGTTGTCTGGACGAAGATTTGTCATCACTGGGCAACTAGAACAAATGTCGCGTGAACAAGCCAAATTACATTTGGAATCGTTAGGTGCTACTGTAGTTAGTCAAGTCAGCGGTTCAACAACGGATGTGCTATTGGGTGATAAACCTGGTTCAAAATGGACTAAAGCCGAGAAACAAGGTATCCGTCCAACCTATGAAGCAGATTTACTGTCTTGGTTAGATGAAGCTACTACTTAGCTTCAAGTAATGGCTCATAGCCTTCCCTAAAGCTTGGGTATTTAAACTCAAAAAATGTTTCAAGTAAACGCACGTTGCTAACTTGTTTGTTACTTTTACTTTTAAAGTATTCTTCAGCTTGGCTGGGTATTGGCGAATATATCCCTAATGATGTACTTAACCAAGAAAGTAATTCGTTGACAGTTGTTGGGCTTGAATCAACAAGGTTATAGACTGGCATCACATCAGGTAAGTCAAATAGATGATGAAGTGCTCTTACACAATCTGTTTGATGTATACGGTTTGTATAAGTTGGATGCTCAGTCATATGCAATCGACCTTTTTTTATCATGTCTATGACGTAGTATCTATTTGGACCATAAATGCCACCAATCCTTGTAATGACCTGATCGCATTGAAAGGTGAATATTTGTTTTTCAGCTTCTTGCAAGCATTTCCCATTCATTTCTGTGGCTTTTGGTAAAATAGTTGCTTCATCAACCCAGCTTCCATCATTAAAAGGATAGACAGCTGTGCTTGAGGCAAACATAAAGCGCTTAGGTGGGTTGTTTTTACAAAGTTCCCATATTCTATCAGGACCGTCGATATAAGCTGATTGATAGCAAGTTTCTGATCTCGCATCGGCAGAAATCAAATAAATAACGGCGTCAACCTGAGGTAATTCCTTAAGGTCAAAAATGTCCCCTTTAATCAATGAAATATTTCCGTGATCGTATAGGTCATCACTTCTTCGTATTACAAAAACACGATTACCTTCTTTTGCTAATGCATAAGCGAGCGGTTTACCAATATAACCTCCGCCAACAATAAGAACTCTTGCCATATTTACACTCCAGACTAAATTTGTTTGATTTTTTGAGTAATATCTTTTTTGATGCTATCTATGGCTTCCCAGTTTTTTCCACCACCAGTAACAATATGATTAACACCTTCTTTGCTAGGTGCAATGAACTCCCAATACATAGGTCGTACAGTTTGGATATATTGATCAAGTGTATTTTGAATAGATCTGCCACGTTCTGATAAATCTCGGTTCAACCGTCTGATCAAACATATATCGAGTGGTGCATCGATAAAAACAGTAACGTCTAATTCCTTCCTAATATTTTTATCAGCCAGTAATAATATGCCATCACATAATATAATTTGGGCAGGAAGTACATGCTGAGTTTCTTCGCCACGTGTGTGCGTATGAAATTTATACACAGGGATGTTTACAGGTGCATTATTTTTGAGTGTTTTCAGATGTTCAACTAAAAGATCATGTTCTAACGCGTCAGGATGGTCGTAATTTTTTTTAGGTCTATCTACAGGGTCAACAGTTGATTGATCTAGATAGTAACTATCTTCTCTAATGATAGATACGGAAAACTCTTCATGTAAAGTCTTATGAAGGTTATCAACTAGTAGGCTTTTTCCCGAACCAGATGGGCCTGCAACACCGATCAAAATAGGTCTCTTATTATTGGACATTAAACACCTTCCTTTTTGGTTAAAACATAAGTGGCACCTGCGCCACCATCATTTGGTTTTGCTGAGCAAAACGCTAATACACTAGGGTCATCTTTTAAAAAATGATAGACCATAATTTTTAAGACAGGTATGGCCTCAGGGTTATGTTGCCCTTTGCCATGAACAATTTTAAACATTTGTGGGTGATTACTAGAGAGCAGATAGTTTAACTTATTCTTTGCTTGTAGTTGTGTTAAGCCATGTAAGTCAATTGAAAGCAAGTGTTGAGCACGTTTCAAATGCTTCATTTGCGTGGTATTGACTCCATTTTTTTTAAAATCAAGTATGGTTTCTGCTTGTATATCGTCGTCGTACATCTAAGTTTTTAAGTTTGTATTTTACAAAAAATTAAATTTATATTAACTTAATCTATTATTTAAGGCAACGTTATTGACGAAAATAAGAATCCCTACTATTCTTAATGTGTAATTGAAAGGATATCAACTATGCCATCGAACGGAATCAAAATTGCGTTATGCGCAACATCACAGCGAGTAGGGTTTGCAATTTGTCAAGCGCTAGAAAGACTATCACACATTGAATCTATAAAAGTTTTTCTAGAGCCAGTGAATGACCCTGTACGATTATTATTTCGTGGACAAAATGTGCTGACAGAAAAGTTAAGTAACATTGCGCACTATGAACCTGATATGATTATTTATGGAGGCAAGGCATTTAACTTCAATGCTTTTCATAATCAATGTAAACATTTAAATACACCTTTATTCAATTTGAGCTGGGGGCAGGGTGTTGAAGATTTAATTTTAAAGCCAAATGATGAAAACATTCATCAAATGAAGCACCCCATCACACAACAGTTGTGTCAGCCACTTGCACATATTCATACTTTGTTTGAACTTGAATCTGTAAATATTTGTGTGGCATGTGGTGCTGATATTCAGGGTGAAGATGGTGTTTTAGAACTCATGAATCAAACGCGTGCATATATGAGTTACGATGAAGAATATTTCAATATATTTCCAAAGCCTATTGCATTTAATTCAATCTCTGATATTTCTGTTGATGAAACAACTGGTTATGATGCCTGTCGCAGAATCATGGCTCAAGAACTGAAACAAGCGTTAGCAAGTGATGTATCGATTGACATGTCTTATATGCAATTGCCAGTCTTACAAGGTCACCATGCTGTAGTTCATTTATCAACTAAAAGGCCGCTAGATATTAATGAAGTAGCTAAATCATTTGAGACAGATGATTTGTTATACCATGTGAATTTAGTTAGTAACCGTGAATATGGACAATGCTTTAATCGTGTTGCCATCAGTCAAAT
>JAQWRO010000082.1 GCA_029243665.1 Gammaproteobacteria bacterium | reverse complement strand
AATTGTTGTTTCTAAGCTCGTTTTCATATTGGTGACGACAGGACCGTAGGCTGAGTTCACACCATTATCAGTGGTTGCTGAATAAGTGATATTAGTTAAAGCACTTTTTGCATCTGATGCATAGTCCTGAAAAGCGTTTTTTAAATCTGTACATGATTGGTATAAGAGGTTATTTGAAGAGCCCAGACTACTACAACCAGAAGACAACTCAGATGAAATGGTGTTAGCAAGTTCGCTTGTCCCGTTTTTATATGAGAAATAACATTGCACATAAGGGATACCAGATTGTGCATTTGAGAGACCACTAGTATCAATTGTCTGCCCACCCATAGAAGTGCTTGAAGATGAGTCAGACGTCACATCTTTCAGAGATGCCATGCTATCAGAGCAGTTTTTGATTTGACCATAATAGAACAAGAGCCGTCTATAGAAATCAATTTCTTTTATGTTTTTAGACATAACACCCATGATTTTTTGCACGTTTTCTGTGTACTTACTATCTGAACATAAGACGCTATAATCATCAGCAGAAAAACGTTTTTCCCACTCACCATCATCACACCTATTCTTTGCTTCATATATAGAGTTATAAGAGAGTATATTGCTATCGTAGGCATCTGTCTTTGTTTGATCAGTCAGAGGAAAAACAACACCGACCATGAGCAATTGCACCAAGTCATTCATACTTATAAAAACTTCAGGCGCGACACTTGCACTAAAATTTGCATTTTGTGCTGCCTGAACTTGTAAATTATAAGTTGTATTCATAGCAAGTGTTTTACCTGTCCTAGGATCAGTTGTATCAGAAACATTAACAAGCGCCCAAAAATTATGGGTGCCTATCCAATTAGAAAAACTTAAAAATGATGGTGAACTCTGGCCAAAATAACTTTGAAAAACACTCGACACGGTGCCCATAGCTGCAAAATATCCTTGATAGACAGCATCTGTAACGCTTTGCAATTTTACAGGTGATCCACCTTGATCTGGAGTTGGGTCTGTCTGTGCAATCACTTGTGTATTGATTGCAAAAATCCATGTAAATAATAGGAAATATGTTCTTAGCATAACTGCCCCTTAATATATCAAATTAACCTGATTCCAACGCTTTTTTAATATTTTCAATCCGATCCTCTTGAAAGACTCGACTCAAAATTCTAAAGCGTTCAAATAAAATATTACGTTCTATAAAAACCCTGGAAAAATCATCTTTGAGCTGATTTTCTTCAGCATATCCTATCACTTTTGATGCAGTTCCAGGCATGACATGGTCAAGTGCCTGTAAGAATCTTAGATTACGACTTGTTTTGATGTAAGCAATGAGTTTGACAATATTGGCATGGTCATCTATTTCGACATTTTCTAATATGCCCATTCTTTTTCCGAGTCTATTAATACACTCATCTACTTCAGGATCACTATCCAAAGTCCAATGTTCAGCTGATTCCATGAATACAATCGCGCGATAGACTTTTGGGTCCATAAATTTAGACCAAAATTCGTGTGAACCTTTCCTAGTTAAATCAGCCATACAATTAAAATACCATGATTATCCAAAAAATACATCAACAAAACACCATTTATCCAATAATGCTATAATTAAAGTATGAATAGGACAATTATAATCAATCATGATGTTTCCTTCTGGGATCAAAACATAGCCACAGCACAAAGCAAATGCGGCATACAACTACCTGAAAATATCAATATTTTTCTAAAGGATTTACTGTCCCGATTTATTGATCAGCCAACATTTAATGAGCATAGTTTTACTAAGATTACTTTTCTTATGAACTACCATCACATCCCAGATACAGAACTAGCCTTAACAGCAGATTGTTGCTTGTTTTACCTTGGGCTATTCCCAAACCGGATTGCCAAATATGATATTAACCCCATACAATTTATTGACAATGGGAAGTCCTTATATGCCAGCATACATAACCATCCCATTCATAAAACAAATATTGTCACAGGCACATGCATTGCACACCATTACATAGATATGGTGGATACTTTGCTTAGTTTTCGTGAAAGCATTTGGGACAACGAGCCTATCCCCAAAGACTATGCTTATCAACTTTGGCATGCCACTGGTAGCAAATATGCCATACAATGCCTCAACCAAACATCCTAATGATTCAGATAACTTTTATTGACAGTTCAGCCCAAAACGCTACAATATTTGGATGAGTGTCGATCTAAGTCAGTTTATAAAAAGTCCAGATGAAATTAAGAAAATGCGTGTTGCTGGTCGAAAAGCAGCACAAGTTTTAGAAATGATCGAAACTTATGTTATCCCAGGCGTTACTACGAATGAATTGAATAATCGTTGCCATGACTACATTGTCAATGACCTCAATGCCATTCCTGCCCCTCTTAATTATCGCGGCTTTCCAAAATCCGTATGTACATCTGTCAATCATGTGGTCTGCCATGGCATCCCCAACGATAAACCACTTAAAAATGGTGACATTATAAATATTGATGTCACCGTTATTTATGATGGCTACCATGGGGATACGAGTCGTATGTATTTTGTGGGTGATAAAATTAATCCGCTTAATAAAAGACTGTGTCATGTCGCACAAGCCTGTTTGTATAAAGGGATCAACTTAGTCAAACCAGGCACTGATTTAAAGACGATAGGCAAAGTCATAGCTGATTATGCGAAAGCCAATCATTACAGTAGCGTAAAAGATTATTGTGGCCATGGCATTGGCTCAGAATTTCATGAAGATGGTTTTCAAGTGCTGCACTACGATCATCCAGGTGTGGATTCAACACCTTTATTACCAGGTCTCACGTTCACAATTGAGCCTATGATCAATGCAGGCACATTTAAAGTTAAAACCATGCCTGATCAATGGACTGTCATCACAAAAGATCGAAAACCCTCAGCACAGTGGGAACACACACTTTTAGTCACAGACGATGGTTGCGATATTCTTACACTTCGACAGGAAGAGTCTTTCGTGGAATGACAACGCCACGCTCACTACGCTCATAAAATTCAATCATCTCACAAGCTGCTTTTGAGGTAGACTTAAGCTCAGCCAAAATAGCTGCATCACGGTTACCAAAGACTTCATGATAAGCCTTTTTAATGGCTAAAATATCTTCACGACTAAACCCGCGTCGCTTGAGTCCAACCAAATTAATGCCACGCACAGTAGCTGGCAAATAAGCAATGTTTGTAAACGGCAAAACATCCTTTGTCACGCCTGTAGATAATGTTAAAAAGGCATGCTTCCCGACACAACAATATTGTGCGACAGCTGCATAAGCACCAACCACAACATAATCTTCAATTTGCACATGACCTGCAAGCGCTGCATGATTGACTAAAACAACATCGTTACCCACTATGGCATCATGTCCGACATGCGAACAGGTCATAAATAAATTACGACTTCCTACACGTGTCACATGACCACCTACAGGATCACCTCTATTGATTGTCACAGACTCTCTAATGACATTATCATCACCAATAATTAACTGAGTTGGTTGCCCAGCATAAGCTTTATGTTGAGAATCACCACCGATGGTTGCAAATGGATGGATACGATTTCTTGCACCCATCACCGTATCTCTAACCACTATGGCATTAGGACCTATTTCACATTCAGGACCAATGACGACATTTTCACCAATGTGACATCCTGGATGAATGATGGCACTCGAATCAATTTGTGCAGTTTCATGAATCACTGAGCTATGCATACAAATACGGCCTCACATACTAATTTATCATCTACAAAAGCTTTACCAGAAAATTTTCTTGTCATTGATCTTGCCTGGATACAATCAACTTCATAACGAATTTGATCGCCTGGAACCACCATGCCTCTAAACTTTGCTTTTTCCAAACTAGCTAAATAACAGATGACATCTTTTTTATCTTCTGACACATCTAAAAAAATCATAGTTGCTGCCGCCTGTGCCATACCCTCGACTACTAATATGCCAGGCATCACAGGCTTTTCAGGGAAATGACCATTAAAATAAGGCTCATTAATTGTAACATTTTTAAGTGCTTTTATTGACTTACCTGGATCCACATCTAAAATCCGATCGACCAATAAAATTGGGTAACGGTGCGGGATGAGCGCCATAATTTCATTTATATCATACTTTTTCATTGCTTAAATCCTCAAGCTTATGCTTTTGCAACCATTGATCTAATTTGTTGAACCGAATCTCCTTACGTTTCAGCGTTTGAAAAGATTCAACATCTCTTACGTTGGAGTATAGCCCAGGTTTATCAATGCTTTTACCAACACCTGTCAAACCACCCAAGATAACACCAGAGGTAATGCGTATATTATCTGCAATGGCAACACTGCCACCAAACATACAATTTTCACCAATCTCAGTACTACCTGCAATCGCACCACACCCAGCAATGATGGTACTTTGGCCAATTTTAACACCGTGGGCAATGTGTACCTGGTTATCAATTTTTACATTTTTACAAATATGTGTAGAATCTAGGGCACCACGGTCAATGGTTGTTTTTGCACCAATGTCGACATGATCTTCAATGACCACGCCTGCAATCTGAGGATATAATTCCCAACCAATTTGACTACGCACAAACCCAAAACCAGCAGAGCCGATCACACAGCCTGCCAATAAACGACATGACTGACCAATGCGAGATTTTGAATGGATGGCCACATGATCATCAATCATGGTATTCGCACCAATCTCGACATCTTTTTCGATGACGACATGGTTTTTCAAGACCACACCTTCTGCAATCTTTACTGCATCACCAATCACACAAAAAGGACCAATGGAAACATTTTCACCGATGCTTGCACCTGAATGAATCACTGCTGTGGGATGAATGCCAGGAGCTGGCTTTTCTTCTGGGAAATAATGCCTGAGTAGTTTGGCAAAGTCCCCACGAGGGTCTTTAGTCACAATCACATCGTGCGGCGCAAATTCAGCCAACTCTGGCGTTGTTAATACCAAACCGACCTCACAAGCCATCAGTGCTTGCTTAAATTTTGGTTCAGCATAACTGATATGGTCTGGGGTACAGTCCATTAAAGTCTTAAATGCAGAAAACTGCCGGTCAGGGTTTCCCTTAAGCGGCAGTTCTAAAAGACTAGCTATGTCTTTTGCTTTTATCATGAATTATTTTTTAGTTACAAGCTTCTTAACATCTGTAGTGATATCATTTTTAGCATCGATGTATAAAACTTCACCCGAGGCTAAGACAGTATCAATACCCTTAACTTTAGCAACTTTTGCAGCTGCAGATTTTACTTGATCCATTGCTTTTTGAATGGCTTCGTTTTGTGCTTTGAACACTTCAGTTCTAAATGCTTGCTCTTTATCCATTAAAGTTTTTTGAGTATCAGCAATCTTTTTGGACAAAGCTTCAACATCACTTGCTTTCATGACTGACTTATCTTTTGATAACTTTTTAGTATCAGTTTCAAGTGTTTTTTGCATCGCCATTAATTCGTCTCTTTTAGGCGTAAATGTTTTTTCCATTTCAGCTGCAGTTGTTTTCATAATGTCTGTGCTTTCAATGATTGACTTAACATCGACAACAGCGGTTGTTGCAAAAGCTGCACTAAACATGAAGCCTAAAGCAATTAAAATAATTTTTTGAATGTGTTTCATAACAGATACCCCTTATATAACTCTTTGTCATATAATAACCGGGTATTGTTATGATGTCTAGAAATGTATGTAAAAACTCTAGATTGGTTTTAAATCATATATTTGTATTTATCAGAGCTAGTTAGGGTATTATATTCATCAGAGGCACGATTATTTCCTCTAGATAAATTTGATGCTGATACACTAACAGGCATAGGTTTGAGTTGATCACTTTTTTTAGGATCAGGAGCCTTTTTCACTCTGTTGTTTTCTTTGATATAATTAAGCAACTTTAATTCATTGATTGGTTTTAACATACCTAAACACCCTCTGTCCTGATTACTCATTCCTGTAAATAACTCCTGTTTTCCAATTGGGCGTTTAAAGAGGGTAGTATACCTTTTTACAAATACCTCATCCGCTTCAGACACCTTATCATGAAGCACTAAGTTTTTTTTAAGATTCCATGCTGCCCGGTATGAAAATGGAATTTCTAAAAATCCATATAAAGCTCCCTGAGCACAATTAATTTTATCTATTAAAAAAATTATTTGTGTCTCTGCATATTGATTTATACCCAGTCCACGCATAATCCACTTTACCGGTTGTAACACATAATAAATAGGCAATACTAATAGTATCATTGGGGCCATAGTGAATTTGGGCTTGTCATCGTCATAGCTAATATATTCTTGAGGTATATAGCCATGCTGACCCTTATAAACCTCGGTAATACATTTCATATATTCGATAAACTCAGCTAAATCGTTTGCGACAAAAGCCACTAAGCATGATTGTACAATCGAAGCTGGTATAGCCACTAAATACCAAAGTATATGCACAACGGCACTATTAAAGTAGTCGTATAAGCTTTTATTAGCTATATCTTCAGGCGCATAGAGTTTCTTAAAGTCGTTATAAAGTTGCCCAAAAAACCGCTTCATAGTAGGCCAAGCATCAGCATTCGGGAATGGTTTGGCAGATTGCCATCTATCATAAAATGCCTTAAGTCCTTTCCAAAGCACAGTAAAAACATGAGAAACCACATACCCAACTAGGTATAATGGCAAAAACCCAATTAAAATGCCTCTATAAGCTTTTTTTTGTTGTAGCACTTGTAAATAGTTTTCTGCAGATTGATCAAGAGAGAATGCTTCACTGAGGGTATTGTAAGCTTGACTGTAATACTTACGAGCACTACGCCACATAAACATTGATAACGCGCCTAATACAATAGTTGAAACCGCTAGCGCATCAAATGTTTGTTGTGCATAGTACCTAGCCCGCAATCGAAAAATCACATATTCTGCATTAAACACTTTGACATGATTATCTTTTGAGAGGTTTTGTGCATTTTTCTTATCTACCAATCGAACATTAACCAAAGGATCATGTAAAACTAAGTTGAATAGTCCAAATATTTTTGTTTGTTGTGCATTATCTTTGCAAACAATAACATTATTATGATTGTTGTTAAATATACTCATAGTTATTCTCTAATAGATAAATGATAACAAAGTAACCTTAAGGAAATATGATTTTTGCGCCTTCAAAGACCTTTATTTATATCCAATATGACATGGCAATATTCGCATGATAACCATAAAAAAACCCCGATCAAAGATCAGGGTTTTTAAAACTAGATAATACGGTTGGTATTAACCTTCATCGCCGAAACCTAATTTTGTAGCAAAGCTAGTGCATGCTTGACCAGCAGTGTTTGCAACAGCACCGTTAAAAACAGATACGTTATGTGCTATAGGACCTTTATCTGTAACATCTTCTGGTTTCTGATCTACATTCTTAGGATCTACAAAGCTTTTGTGTGCGCCTACCAAGTCATGTGTATAATAAGCATTATCAGCTACTTGATT
>JAQWRO010000079.1 GCA_029243665.1 Gammaproteobacteria bacterium | reverse complement strand
AATATTAATGGTCTTTCCGATCGTCGCAGGGGATTCCATGATTTGCAACAAACCTAAGCATGTGTCTAATACATAGTTAAAATCTCGTGTAGGCGCTAAATCGCCAAGTTGAATCTGTGAGCTTCCGGCTGCAATCTGACTAATAATAGTTGGTATCACTGCCCTAGCTGACTGTCTGGGCCCATAGGTATTAAAGGGTCTTGCAATGGCAAGTGGCAACTTAAAACTATTATAAAAACTCATCGCCATGGCATCCGCACCTATTTTTGATGCACTATAGGGAGACTGTGGTTGCAAAGGGTGTTTTTCATCAATAGGCACATATTGTGCTGTGCCATACACTTCACTGGTTGAGGTATGTACAACTTTTTTCACACCATTTTCTAATGCAGCCTGGCAAATATTCAAAGTACCTGTAATATTGGTTTCAACGTAACTTTGTGGTGCAATATAAGAATAAGGAATTGCTATTAAAGCAGCTAAATGAAAAATGTAATCCACATCTTTTGTAATGCTTTTACAAAAAAACGGATCTCTAATATCTCCACTGATGATTTCAATGTCACTTTTACAAGCTATTTGCTCTAACCAACCCCAGTTATTAAAGGAATTATATTGAGATAATGCACAGACTTCATAACCTTTCGCATGCAGCAACTCCACCAAGTGAGAGCCAATAAAGCCATCCGCGCCAGTTACTAGGACTTTTTTTCTACATTTAATATTATTCATTTTACCTCTAACTTAAAAAATTAATTTTTATAAAGTATATTCATAATGTTTAAATTCTTTTCTTGAATAATGAATATCCTTTGATACATATGGGGGTCTTATCCTATCCATTATTTTTGTATATATAGATTGTTTTCTTGTATAAAACTTACGATTTGGATAATTTTCAAAAACTAAGGTTTCTTGCATATAATTCAAAGGAATTGTTGGCACATACAACTGCAATCGACCTACTTGGTTTGCTTCAACCTTGATTGGCACCACCTCATGAAATAATTTACTCTGGTCAAATAAACATAAATCTCCATAATTGTATAGATCATCTAAAACCTTTTCTTCGTTTTGACAATACAGCTTTAGTCCACCGTCACTATAATCTTTACCTAACTCTGATAAAATTAGAAATGTTGCAAGCTCTCCATAGTTATCAATATGTTTAAAATGTGATTGTCCATTTTTATACCAATATACTGCCTGCCAAGAGTGTAGTGATTGTGTACATGCTACTTTTTCGAAATGTTTAGGGTTCAACCCCATTACCATACAATATGTATGGTAAAAATCCGTATAGATAAAAAATTTATTTTTAAACTCCATAATCTTCATAATAAGACTTTTAATAAATTGAGGATATTGATAAGGTGAGTTTAAATAATAAAAAATTCTATCGTTTCCAGTACTATTTACATTGTAAAAAACATCTCGCATTTTCTTTTGGATATAGTATTCTTTAATTCTTAGAGCTATATCTTTGTCTATAAAGTTCTTTATTAATGTATACGAACAGTTTTCTTTAAATAACCCATTTAGACTTCTTGATCTAAAATCTATTGACTTTAATCTATGTTCATTCCAAAAAAAAGTTTGTTCTTTTTCATCAAACACTAATAATGCTTTATCATTCATGTCTTAAATCCATAGCTTTGCAAACTCTATATTTTCATGTTTAAAAGGCAACCATTTATCACTTGAAATAACAGTAGGATCCACCCACCAATCTTCAAAATCTTTTCCAAAAACATTTACATTTGAAACAACTAATTGATAGCCTAAAGATTTTAAAAAGGATCTAGCAAGATCCATGTACTTATCACCAGACTGATATCTATCATGTTCAAATGTAATAACAGAAAACCGATACGTTTGATGCGGAATGGCTAATAAAGCTTTATACGTATTATTTGCTGGATCAATATCAATTGATAGATAGTCAATTTGTTTAGGCGCACTCATTGAGGTAAGTTTTTTTTCATAGTCAAAACATGTCGCATCAGCATGAATTGCCTTGTTCTTTCGATGTCTATTATACAATTCTACAAGATCTTCGTTATACTCTAATGAGCAACCAGACCATTGGTATTCGGTTTCCAATAAAAAAGTATTATTTGAGTCTGACGGGTGTCCGCCACCTACTTCTAAGTAAAATCCATTTTTCTTTTTTGATTGCATTGCTATTGCAAATAAATCTTGTGTCGCTTGTGAATAAAAGTCCCCATTAATACATTTTCTAATTAGCTGATATACTAATTTTTTTGCTTGTAATAACTCTTGTGTTTTTCTACCTAACAACAATTGTTCTTCATTAACCATAAAACCCTCTCATCAGTTATGTTAAGCATAAAACCTTATCACTACCCCATGCTTCAGCATAACGTTTTGCAGCTGTTTTTAAAACATCTTCTCGATCAAATCCAGCATCAAAGTCTTTGATCATCCAGTTAAGATAATTACCAATTCTTTTTGCTGCTAAACCATCTTGGAATGGGTCTAAATCATTGACAATAGATGACCAATCTCCAAAACCTTCAATACCATTTCTAGAATTGAGATGCGTTAATAAAGCATCTATACATTGCGGCCAATCATCAAAAACAACCTTCCCCTTTGGTAATTCATTTAATTTACTTTTTGACCCTTCTCTGTCAATAAGCAAACATGGCAAACCATGCACAGCACACTCTAACCCTACAGTACCCGCAGATAAATGACCATGAATGGATATGTCAGCCGCCAAACTTGCAACCAATGGAGAAGCTTTCGTTGTATGCGTAATTGTTTCTTCAAAAATATAACAACGCCCTGTTTGTAATGCAGCATCTAATAAGGGATTGATCTTTGGCAAACGTGATCTTAATGTTCTAGCAACTTTTGGTTTAAAAATTACGCCTACATTATCT
>JAQWRO010000064.1 GCA_029243665.1 Gammaproteobacteria bacterium | reverse complement strand
AACAAATTAGACAAAGAAATGAAAAAATTTTTCTATTAAACATAATCGTAGAACACTTAGGCGCACAATCATTCAGAACCTCAAAACCAAATATTATTGAATATGCTAGGAATTGGCACTATCTCTGGTCATAATTTTATTTTAATAAAAAATACTATGGCTATTTTTGGGCTTTTATTGGAAGCTTTCCGACGTTCATACGATCTTGTGTAAAATATATATGGTTTACGCTTAAGAAAAATGAGTTCAAAAAAAATGTTTACAAAATGCGCACTTTAGGATTAATGAATGGCTATTTATTGAGACCATCATCTTACAGAGTCGATGATTAAAATCGATTTTCATATTTTTTTTACACAAACACTTTTCACTATACAATAAATTCTGCGAACTTTTCACGATTCTCTATTATGAACTGTGGTAATAAACTTTCTTCTACTTTTTCCAACCGATTCTGCGGGTCAAAAAGATCAATCCCATTACTAATGCATGATTCAATATACTCAGGATTTTTATAATGCTCATTATTAAATTCAGTATGTGAAAAAGATTCAAGCTTTTTAATTATTTTTTTTGTGTCCATTAAATAGCTGAAATGCCACCCATTCTTCACAATTTTAAATGAATGCACATAATTTTTTGCAAAGAACTTATCTAAACGCCACCATGGATAACGTTTATGAACCTTGAGGTTCCTGAGCCATTGAGCACCTTTAAAGTTTTTATATCTACACAATTTAGCACCCAACCAGTTACCAGTGTATTTTAGGTTGAATTTATAATAACAAGAATTCATCTCAAGTGCCCATACGTCTTCCTTAATGTCCTTGAAATTAATTTTACTTAAATCTGAAATCTCATCTAAATCTGACACTATGATAATATCATCAGGTTTGGCATCATATAAACCTTTTGCCAATTGGTCTCTTTGATATTCTTCTCTTTTCCATGCATGCAGATATTCATTGAATTTAGTTACATCAATATCATTGAAATCTTCTAAATAGATATACCTTATTTTATCTTTGAATTTGTCTAAGATCGAGTGATCAATCTGCTTGCCTTTAAATGTACCCTGATATGTTTGACCACACTCTACAATGACAAAATAATCCACAAACTTATCTAACGTATTCAACCTCAATTCTAACATTAAATTTTCATTAAAAAAGGGAAAGCAATCATAAATCTTCATAAAGATTATTATGTGTTTTTTTATTTTTTTGTCAAGTTACGAAAAATCATTTAGCAAACAATTTACTTTTAAATTTTTTCAACATATATCTGATTATTATTTAAAGTACCATCCTCCTAAAAAGAATCATATTCATAAATCTGATCATATAGACATCCCTTATTTCGGTATTACAGCATAACCTTGGCCATACACATTTGTGTCTTAGGATTAATAAATAGCTAGCTCCTAAGACCCTCGTCTTATAGCGTTCGTACATAAACTCAATTTTCACATATTTTTTTAGAAACAAAGATCTTCAACTAAGCGATAAATTCGGCAAACTTTTCACGATTCTCTATTATGAACTGTGGTAATAAACTTTCTTCTACTTTTTCCAACCGATGCTGTGGATAAATAATATCAATCCCTTTACTAATGCATGACTCAATATACGCAGGATTTTTATTTTGTTCATTGTTATGTTCAATATGTGCATAGGATTCAAGCTTTTTAATTATGTTTTCTGTGTTCATTACATAGGTAAAATGCCACCCATTATTCACAATTTTAAATGAACGCACATAATTTTTTGCAAAGAACTTATCTAAACGCCACCAAGGGTAACGTTTATGTAATTTGAGACTTTTAAGCCATTGAGGACCTTTAAGGTTTTTATAACTACACAATTTACTACCAAACCAGCTTTCAGTATGTTTTAAGTTGAATTTATAATAATACCAAGACATCTTAAAAGCTAATACGTCTTCCTTAACATCCTTAAAATTAATTTTGCTTAAATCTGGGACTTCATCTAAATCTGACACTATGACAATATCATCAGGTTTGGCATCATATAGACCTTTTGCTAACTGTTCTCTTTGGTAATTTTCTCTTTTCCATGCTTGTAGCCATTCCTCAAATGAAGCTATGTCAACATCATTGAAATCTTCTAAATAAATGTACCTTATTTTATCTTTGAATTTGGCTAAGATCGAGTGATCAATCTGTTTACCTTTAAATGTGCCCTGATGTGTTTGACCACATTCTACAATGACAAAATAATCCACAAACTTATCTAATGTATTTAACCTCAATTCCAACATTAAATTTTCATTAAAAAAGGTGAAACAGTCGTAAATCTTCATAAACATAATGGTATGTATTTTTTTATTATTATTCAAGTTTCAAAAATTATTGAACGAGCCCCATTTGGAACAAGATTTTTCGAATATATTTAATTACAATTGTTTTTCTGATATCGGAACCATATAGTTGCTTACTTTTTATAAATAGTCTATTAGATTGATACATAACAATTTTTGGAGTTTTGAAAATAAAATGATCTACCAACTTAATAGTGTTTAATTTTCTTCCTGAAACCACGCAGGGAATGGGTCTATTATGTTTTGGTATTGATCGGGATTTTTATCATAATCTTTTAACAAACATTTATCTAAAGATTCGCGTATTGAGGATTCATCCATATCATCACTCAGGCCAATAAAGACAATTTCTTGTCTTCTATCACCATAAGTTTCCGTCCAATGCTTTCTGATAGCTTCATCGAAATCATCACTGTCTGGCCAATCTTCTTGCGGGACAGCTGCCCACCAACGACCGAATCCCTGATGGGATATAAACGCACCTGCTTTTGATACTTCACCAACGAAGTCAGGACGGGTAGCAACCCAAAAGAAACCTTTAGCCCTTACCACTCCTGGCCAGACTTGATTAAAGAATGCATAAATTTTTTCTGGATCGAATGGTTCTGATGCCCGATACACAAAACTTGTAATGCCATATTCTTCAGTTTCAGGGGTATGATCTTTGAAGTTATATAACTCCTGTGCCCAAAGTGGATGTTCCTCAGCTTCTTCAATATCAAATAAACCAGTATCCATAACATCAGTGATATCAACTTTAGATTGCGATGTTTCAATCACTTTTGCTTTGGCATTTAAGCTTTTAATAATGGCCCTTACAATTTTTAACTGTTCTTCAGAGACAAGGTCGACCTTATTTAAAACAATCACATTTGCAAATTCAATCTGTTCAACCAACAAATCGACCAATGTTCGATCATCCTCTTCACCCAGACTTTCACCTCTGTCTCTTAAAAAGTCTGTGGAACTATAATTATTTATCAGATTGGCTGCATCAACGACTGTCACCATAGTATCTAGTTGTGAAACATCTGAAAGACTATTATCATCTTCATCTCTAAAATCAAATGTCGTTGCTACTGGCAAGGGTTCTGAGATACCTGTAGATTCGATGAGAAGGTAATCAAACTTGCCTGCAGCTGCAAGATCTCTGACCTGGATCAATAAATCTTCTCGCAATGTGCAACAAATACATCCATTACTCATCTCAACAAGTTTTTCTTCAGTTCTAGAAAGATCACTTCCCCCGCCTTCAACTAGACCCGCATCAATGTTTACCTCACTCATATCATTGACAATAACAGCAACTCTCTTGCCTTCACGATTGTTAAGTATATGGTTGAGCAGTGTCGTTTTTCCAGCACCTAAAAATCCAGACAATACAGTGACTGGAAGTTTATTTTTGATTGTGTTCATATCTATCGTCCTTTTCGAATGGTAGACTATAACAAATTTGCACGCCAAATAAAAGTGACCACACCAGTGAGGGAACTCTAGTCTTAATGTCATAAGCACTTTTTATGCTTACAGCAGTATAAACAAGCTCTAAGTTATGATAGTGTAATTCTTTTTAAAGAACGATAGAATATTGAAAATAAATTACATGAGTAAATTTTTTGAAATCATACTGAACACTTTTTATCATCTAGCTTCTCTTCATCCAAGTGAACTTGGCCTTGCAGTAAAAAAAGATGAGTCTTTTCAATTAGCATTAGCTTTTTACATAGAATACTATGGTCCACACATACGAAGCTTACCCTCAGCGTTATCTAGAATCATCCATAATGAAAACCACATCACAAATAATACTGATGGTCTTATCAAAGCGGTACTACATCACCCCTGTATAAAACCACTAGCTATTTATCATAGTCATAAAATTTATCCTCAGAAAAAATCAAGTGCTATTGTCCTTGAAATTATTTCTTTTTTAATCTCAAACAAAGACAGCAGAATCGAAGACTATATACAGCTGATGAATACTCACCATAAGACATGCCATAAAAGTTTTTATAACCATGACTTAGATATCAGAGAATTAATGTATCATCCATTTTTTGGATTGGTATACCGAAGTAAAAAAACAACACCTGATTTTAAAGAAAATCACTTTAATCAAATTTATTGGGGAAATGCACTTTTATCCCGTGCCCAAACTGCTAGAGATTTTGATCCATGGCAAACACTTTATGCGACTTATATCGAACTAATGGTTCAAGCTTGCTTATCCAATCCTCCTACCAATAGCACCAATGAAAGACTTTATGCCATTAAACACAATTTTGACAGAAATAAAGAAATTGACACACTAAATAAAATTTTGGCACATATCAATGGATGGGCATCTGACCAAAGGCGTTTTAATGACGAACTCATGTATGCTGCAAATGATCAACGTAAAACATTGATTCAAACATTCTTTGACGATGACACCATAAACTTACTCATCGACAAGATACGACAAAACATAAACAATAAATCTGGCATAACACAAGTAAGTTTATTCAACTTAAAAACCTTACAAAACATGACATCTTCAGATTCAAATGCAATGCCATCAAATACAATTACCTTTTAACTACCCTCTTAATCTTTTATTACTAGCATGTTCTAAATAATGATCATAACTTTGAGATGTTGCGCAATCCTTCTCACTGTCTTTTGATTTTTGTAAATATTTGAGTATATCATCTCTCTGGTAGTACTCTGCATATTTTATAATCATATCGTTCATCTCTGAAGTAATAGAATATTTTGTTTTCAACGCACAATAGCCCTGTTTAAAATCATTTAATATACAATTTTTTATCATGACTCTCGTTAAATCGATCAAATCATCCCTAAGGGCTTCTGGTATTTTTAACAAATCGAATACGGGCTCTTTGGCATAAACGTCCGCTTCTGATGTAAAAAAACTTATTGATGATCCATAGTAACTAACGATTTTGGGCAGGACGTCTGTAGAAATATCGTGATTGATATTGGACATGGCCGTCGTAAAGTTATTTCGCCCTGATTGAATACCTGGGAATTCATCCCATAACGAATGTTTTGGCTGACAATCAAGCATACGGGCAATCAGATACTGTTTTTCAACATCATATAAAAATATCGCATGCTCTTTTTTCATTAAATAAACAATATATTTTGTAACCGTTGTTTTATTTAAGTAATTCGTATCAAGTTGCTTCATATACGTATCGAATATATGCTTATTATTTAAAATTTCAGACTCACTAAATAACCATGGGAAATCACTAACCAATTCAAGCATTGCGTTTGTATTTGGCTTATCCTCTAAAGTTTCTTCTTGTTTTAATATCTGGTGCGTCAATGTATGGATACGACACAAAAACGGATTTACATATGAAGGGTCATTCAACGAAACATGATGGCTTATCTGCTCTAATATTGCTCTTTTTTGCAACATTAAAACATAGGGAATTAAAACATGTTCTGGCCTCACCATTGGCATCGCTTGGCTTGACTGAACATTTACAGACTCTTCATCGTCTGAAGAGTCTGTAAAATCAAAAATAAAGGTGCTAAAATCTACAGGTGCTGATGGTGCACTCAATGCATGATTTCGGTCTGAGTCAAGAACAGGAAAATGATAAACAAAATCTTCACCACATAGAGGATAAATACTGTAATCAACATACGCTTGATATTTTTCTAAAGATTCAATGCCCAATAAGGATAAAACACATGCTTTAATCAGGTGTTCATTCGAAGCATCAAACTGCCTATGTTGATCTATATATCTATCTAACAAGCCACTATATTTAAATTCTGTTCTACCAAATTTATCCTGGCTATATTCTTGAGACGCTTTAAAAATGGACCGCAATACTTCCGGTTCAAATGACTTAAATTGATTTCTCAAAGAAAAAGCAATCCCTTTCTCATTGTCTTCAATGATAGATAGCCTTAAAGGTGAAAACATACCTTTGTTTAATATTTCATCATCAAATAAAATTGGGAGTAGATCTAGATTACTAAAAGGGACATGAACACTCTGATGCAGTTGGTTCATGTGATTTGCCAAAATTGCGTGCACTAAATGGCCTGGATAAGTATGATGTCGATATTCGATGTTAAATTGATCTGAAAAATTATAATATGCGACACTATTTTGTAATATCCAATCATATGCATCTTGATGATAAGACACGTGTTCATAAACAGTAAAATGTGTATCTTTTATTTTACGTATCCTATCCAAGTTATGTCTACGAAGCTGAAATAGCATATCCATATCATCCTCTTGGTCATTTAAGACCGAGACATATGGTTCAATAATCTTCATTATTTGTAAAAAACGTGAATTAAGTGCAGCATAGCATTTTATATTACTTCATTTATCACTGAGCTATCAAACGATGAAAAAAGATTTGTTATTGGGTCTTCACTTAAACTTATGTTAATAGAAGTATCTATTTGATTGGCTAAAAGTACTTTTAGAACCTCAAAATCACCACTACTTCTAATGGCATAAAATAATGGATAACCACCACTGAATATTGCATCATCCAGCATACTGTATGCAAAAAAATCATCTGTCTTTTGATTGAGCATTCGTTTCTTTTCTTCAGACGTTTGACAATGTCTAATAAGATTTTGCACCATTTCCACCCTTTCAAAAATCACCGCGTAACTGAATGCATTGATACCATAGAATTCTTCTTCAACACTAGAAGGCATGTGAACACCACCTTCGTTATAAACCAACTTATGTATATCCGGATTATTTTCAAGTAACAAATTAAAAATACCGTTATAACCACACTGAATAGCTAATATCAAAGGTGTATGCTGCCCCTCATATTTTATCCAATTTGATTTGTTTATAGACGATGAAGGAATACTGACAGATTTTTTACCGTAAAATCCTCTATATGCTAACTGAATATTAATTATTTGGTTAATATCAGCACCCAAATCAATTAACACCTTCACATAGTCTTTTTTGTTATGATAAATTGCCCACATCAAAGGGGTAAAATTAGATTTATTTTTGATATCATCAAGCGTAGCTCTTTCTAAAAAATTATATTTTTTAGAAAATCTTTCTTTTGATAGGTTACCTTGCTCTATATCGCCAAAAATACTAACTTCAGACACCATTTCTGCAACGAAACCACCCAATAAACCACTAAAACTATCAGGTGTTTCATTGATATTATTTTTTTTTATTTTCATACCATGAACTCAATTTTTTTTAATTAAAAAAATCACTTTGTTTTAAATTATATTAACATATCTACAGAAAAACCAACAATTGATTTATCTTTACTATGATTAAGGTCATCTATGGCAATTGCGCGATTCTTGGATTAATAAATGCTGTTATTTGGCATCACCGAATAGGTAACACTTAACATAGGGATTAAGAGCCTTTGGAACATTACCTTTATCTCTTTTTTAATTCATAAGCGTTTCTTAAAGATCTTTTATGTTAATCTTGGTCTTTTATTAGGCGGACTATTGACTCGCCCTTCATCAAAAAAAGAAAATGTATTAATCACTGACTTTTTTATTTTTGGGATCTGATCATAGGTTTTGCAAAGTGACTTTAAATCGATATACGACAATATACGATCAAGCATTTGATGACAACCTAATTTTTCAAAAAAGCAACATTCAATCATGAGGTTTTTAATTGCATTAAATATCGTTAAAGCATCTTCATTGATTTGGCGCCATAAAGTGACATTACTCAACTCAACTAAACCTTTACAATGCTCAATAAATATTGAGTTTTTAAATGTTGCACAAAATTTTAAATCGTACAGTGCATAGAATGCACAATCTATCATGAATTTTGATTCCGAATAAAACAGTTTTGGATTTTTATTGAGTATGCTTTTAAGCAATTGGATGTCTTCCGAACGTTTTGGGACATGATAGGCTAATATGAAAAACATATTTCTCAAACGTTTTATTTGATACTTTTTCTCATTCTCAGGTTCTAGGTTATTAATATAGTTGATCAAGTTTTTCAACAGTGTTTCATTAAATAAAAGATCTATGTAACGGATCGCTTGACCATTATCATTATAAGCATTAAGCATGACATTAACATGCTTAGAACCATAAGACACATTGAGCAATTTTTCCGTGTATAATGATACATTGTGAGGACCCAGATCGCTTAGTGTTAATGGCAAATATGAATTCATTTGCCCCTTATAAAACGCAACCGCCAAAGGATTGGTTAATGTAGATTGTGTAGATTCTTCTTTTCTGAAAAAGTAATTTGGGTAATCAATTTTGATTTCATCGTCAAATAACCACGGATAATCTGCTTTAAAATTTAAGAGTGCTTTTGTAATATTTTGTTTATTTTTTTTATGTTCTAATTTAAATATTTGAGAAACAATCCTTTGAATTCTTTCGATAAACAACTGTCTTTCTGGATCTATTTTACTTCTTAAAACATCTTTTGTTTTTTCTAATACCGTTTTAGACATCAATAATTGTGAGTATGGCAAAAGCATTTTTGTTCTATCTGTTAATGGTTGCGCTTCTTGCATTGCACTTACTATGGGTTGATGTTCAAACTGCGTGCCAATGCCCAGTAAAACTTCGCAACAATGCATCAGAAATTCTGGATATAGTGCCATACTCTGAAATTGCACTTGTTGTAATTGATAAGCTTCTAACATCTTATGCTGTGCACCAACCATAGCCTCAGATTCAAGGGTTTTAATTACTTCATAGGGCATAGGATTTAATTGATTACGCAAAGCAAAGGCGATGGCTTCAGGTACAGACGCGTACCATGCCATGATCAATGGATCAAACCTATTCTCTAAACTAAATGCCTCATGATCATACAAGGCAACAATTTTTTCACAATGGTGCATTGGTTTATCAGGCAAGCTCAAGGCAACAATTTTTTTACAATGGTGCTTTGGTTTATCAGGCAAACTCATGACATAATTACTGAAATGCCATTGCACATGCCACAACACTACTAATTGTTCAAATGTTAATTGACGATTTTCACCAAGGTAATGAATGTCTTCCGCATGCATAGTATGAAAACCATATCTTCTTAAAACTGGTATCATCATGTCTATCCATGCTGATTCATTGTAACCAAGTCTATCAGCAAAATCATTATATAACGCCACCCAATCCGCCATAGGCACAGGTAGTAACGCATCTGGAGATAATAAACGTTTAAAAAATTTCAAATAACTCTCTGGATCATCTAATAGAATTGCAAAAGATTGAGGCACCACGTTAACTTGAACTTTTACGTCTAAAATTTCTAAAGTACCTGTTACATTTAAATCAATGTCATGTTTAATTAAACACTTAAACATATTGATGTTTTCAGCGGCCATTGCATAAAATAGGGGGCACCCACCCTGGATAAATACGTATTCATCTTCAAAGGCTTGTCCTTGCAAAATAACTTGACGAAAGTCAGCTACTGAATCATTAATCGCAGACACTTTTTGCGCCTCTGTTTTATAACATTTGAGTAAATGCTCAACCATTTCAATCTGGTTTGTTTGTATTGCCAAGGATAATGGTGTAAAAACCATCGAATTATTTAATGTGGCTGTTGAATGCTCAGGAAAACCATCGTCATCTAATTGATCATTCCGCATAAAACTTTGTACTGGCGTTGTGATATCAGCACCTGCATTAATTAATGCTTTAAACACATCCAAATTTTTAGTACCTAAAATACATGCAAATAATGGCGTCATACTGACCCAATACATTGCATCTTTTATGTAACGACCGAGAGAGGTATAGCGTATTTCATTAACATTTGCACCCGCATTAATTAAGAATTTTACAATGGCTAAATGGCCATTCAAACAAGCCATTGATAACAACGATAGGTTTTCTGTATTACATATTTGTTTGTTTTCAAGCTGATAATATATAGTTTGAAAATTTTCTATTTGATCATTGTTCAAAGGATCTTCTTGATTCAAGAAAGTCAATAACTCGCGACCAACTTCCTCATCACTTAGTTGGTTCGTAATTAGTTCATCATGTGGCATAAATTCAAACATATTTAATTAATTTTTTTTGTATTTCAATGCATATTGCTAGAATACTAGAATGCTTTTTGTTATTAATGCATTGATTGGTATGTATACTAAGAACATGGATACATAATATACAAATTATAACATATCATTCATTAGGCATACAAATAAATAAAATTAATTACTTATAAATTTTATGAATAACACCAAAGATCATAATATGTATTTATTTGGACATTAGTTTATAAGATTTAGTCGTTTGATAACTTAAATTCAATAATCCTTTTTTTGCCAACCGTCACGATTACAGGAAAATCCTCAATAGGTTCATTGGCGGTGATCACCTCACCAGAAATTTTAACTGCATTTTGTTTTAACATTCTGAAACTTTCTGAGGTACTCTGAGTTAATCCTGCCAATTTTAATAGTTGTGCGACAGGTAGCTTGGATTCTTCTTTTGTTAATTGGTGAACGGGGCGATCTTCAGGAATAATGCCTTTTTGAAACCTAGATACAAAAGCTGCTTCCGCCTGTTCTGCCTGAGCCTCATCATAGTATGTTTTAACCAGTGCCTTGGCCAAAGCCATTTTAATGTTTTTTGGATTCTCACCAGATTCAACATCATTTTTATAGACATCAATGTTTTTAGGCATATCTAGATTTAACAAATCCATGTAACGCCACATCAATGCATCACTGATCGACATCATCTTACCAAACATATCCTCCGGCGTATCATTTAAGCCAATGATATTGTCATGCGACTTAGACATTTTTTTAACCCCATCTAAGCCTTCTAATAAAGGGTAGGTCAGGACAACCTGTTGTTTTTGACCATAGTGTCGCTGTAATTCCCTACCCATTAATAGGTTAAAGGTTTGATCTGTACCACCCAATTCTATATCAGCTTCAAGCGCAACAGAATCATAGCCTTGAAGTAATGGATATAAAAATTCATGAATGGCAATAGATTGATTGGCTTTATAGCGCTTGGAAAAATCGTCACGCTCTAGCATTCTTGCAACCGTTTGCAAACTGGCAAGTTTAATCATTGCTTGCGGAGATAATTTTGACAACCATTCTGAATTATATCTGATTTCAAGCTTTTCTCGATTCAATATTTTACTGACTTGTTCAACATAGCTTTTTGCATTTTCAACAACTGTTTTTTCATCAAGTGCTGGCCGAGTAACATCTCTTCCTGAGGGATCACCTATCATCGCAGTAAAGTCACCAATTAAGAATACAACTTTATGACCTAAATCTTGGAACTGTCTCAATTGATTTAAGACAATGCTGTGTCCAATATGGATGTCTGGTCTTGTAGGGTCAACACCTAACTTAATGACCAACGGCCTATTTTCTTCTAGCTTCTCCTTTAAGCCACCATCAGGGTAACAGTTCTCATATGCCTTCGATAATTGATCTAAAATATTTTTCACGTGCTTTTCCAATTTTATACTATACTTCATCTAACATTAAGAAAGGATACTCTGATTATGCCAAGGGAACAAGAGCTTACATATAATTTTGATGCCATCAATACATTGGGTGCTAAACCCAAGTTAGCATACATTATGGCAAAATCACCTTGGTCACAAAATCTTTTATTTATTTTCTCACTGTGCTTTCTAATCACACCCATTGGCGGACTCTTTTATGCTACTTACTTTAATTTAGTATTGATGCAGAACATTTTTTTAGCATTATCATTTGTTGGTGTTATTCAATATTTTATCGTTCAAGATTTTTTTGAAACAATAAAGTATATCTCACATGCTGAAAGCTGTCGTCATAAGCAAGTCCTAGGATGTCAAAAAATTCAATCTCTAAATGAAACCATTGCATCTAATGGTGAAACAATTCGTCAAAAAAGAGAGGAAACCAGCGATCTACTCGAGCAAAATGATACGCTTCATAAATAGCTGGAAAGCGTTAAAACCGTTTTAAATGACCATGCGACAAAAGATTCTCAATCTGCAAGAATTGTTTCTGAATTATCTGAAGCCATCAAAAAAGTTGTTCGGGACCTTCCCGATAACCAAGCAGACCTTTATGAAATAAAATATGCACTTGATGACTTTAGTAAAGCCCTCAGGGACCATGGCGGCAAAGTCAATATCAATGGACAACATTATGCTGCTTTAAAAGGCTTATTATTGAAAATAAGTGCAACGCCTCATAATTATCATCGTTATTCTCAACTCAGTGAACAAACCATAAAAAACCTTGAGCGAAAGAATCTATATTTAGCTGACATTATTCAAAAAATTCAAAATGCAGCCGTTAGAGCACAAGCGACTGAAAACACAGATGTCAGCGTGAGCCCACAATTCAAACAAAGTAATATTATTTTAGACATTCATCATTTATCTACGCAAACCATACTTGCTTTAGATCAACATAAAGACTCACAAACAGACAAAGAAGAACGACTGGCCCTTGCCAGAGACATTGTAGATACATCTAACCCTATGATGCAAAGCGCTAGCATGTTTCAACAAATCGGTGCGTTTGTTGGATTATCGCCAACCAAAGGCCCCAACAACCTTTAATCATTTTTTTCTGGTGATTTAATTTAAACATCGTTAATATGTTTGGATGACAATAACTCAAGACTGCATTAGAAATTTTTCAATCATTGCCCACATTGACCATGGTAAATCAACCTTATCCGATCGCTTCATTCAACGCTGCGGTGGTTTAAGTGATCGTGAAATGCAAGCGCAAGTCCTTGACAGCATGGACATTGAGCGCGAAAGAGGCATTACCATAAAAGCCCAATCAGTTACTTTGCACTACCAAGCTAAGTCTGGGAAAACATACCAACTTAACTTCATTGATACGCCTGGTCACGTAGACTTTGCTTATGAAGTATCACGATCTTTAGCAGCATGCGAAGGTGCTTTACTGGTTGTAGATGCAGCTCAAGGCGTTGAAGCACAAACGGTTGCAGTTTGTTATACAGCAATTGAACAAAATCTTGAAGTTTTACCTGTCTTAAATAAAATTGATCTACCTCAGGCAGACCCGGACAAAGTAAAAGAAGAAATTACTGACATCATTGGTTTACCCGGAATAGATGCGATCAGTGTGAGTGCCAAACAAGGCATTGGCATAGATGAGATTTTAGAAGAAATCATTCATCAAATTCCTGCACCGACTGGTGCAGTTGATGCGCCGTTACAAGCCTTAATTATTGACTCATGGTTTGACAATTATCTTGGTGTTGTCTCTCTCATTAGAGTTGTCCAAGGCACCCTTAAAAAAGGTGATAAAATCAAAGTCATGTCAACTGGTAAAGATTATTCTGCCGATGACATTGGTGTTTTCACGCCAAAGCGTACCAAACAAAATCAATTAACAACAGGTCAAGTTGGTTATGTGGTTGCAAGCATTAAAACCATTCATGGTGCGCCTGTCGGCGACACATTAACTTTAGCACACGGTGAAAAGCCATCCGCACTACCAGGTTTTCAAAAGGCAAAGCCCCAAGTTTATGCAGGTATTTTCCCGATGGATACCGATGACTATCAAGACTTCCGAGAAGCACTGGATAAGTTAACGCTGAATGACTCTTCATTACAGTTTGAACCGGAAACATCAGATGCTCTTGGGTTTGGTTTCCGCTGTGGTTTTCTAGGCTTGCTTCACATGGAGATCATTCGCGAACGCTTAGAACGTGAATACAATATGGCACTCATTATGACTGCGCCAAGCGTGCAGTATCGGATTACCAATCAAAAAAATGAAACTTTCATGATTGATAATCCGAGTGCATTCCCATCACCCAATCATATCAAAGTCATTGAAGAACCCATTGCCATAACTCATATTTTAACTCCGCAGCCATACCTGGGTGGGATTATCAAGATATGCGAGGAACGTCGAGGCACACAGAAGATCATGCAGTTTACTGGAAAACAAGTGGCACTAACCTATGAATTAACTATGAGTGAAATCGTCTTAGATTTCTTTGATAGAGTTAAATCTATCAGTCGTGGTTATGCATCGCTAGATTATTCATTCGATCATTTTGAGCCAGCACCTATGGTCAAAGTTGATATTTTAATCAATGGTGAAAAAGTGGATGCACTCGCTGGGATCGTACATAAAGAACGCGCTACGGGTTTTGGTAGACAATTAGCAGAAAAACTTAAAACACTCATCCCAAAACAAATGTTTGCTGTCGCCATACAAGCAACCATAGGTGGCAACATCATTGCACGTGAAACGGTTAGCGCCATGCGCAAGAATGTGACTGCTAAATGTTATGGCGGGGATGTGAGCCGTAAACGCAAACTCCTTGAAAAGCAAAAAGCTGGGAAAAAACGTATGAAGCAATTTGGCCGTATATCTATTCCACAAGAAGCGTTTATGGCAGTCTTAAAATTTGAAGATAAAAACTAACTTCTATTAATTAAGTCTGACATAGAGGTTATGTCTGAATGGCAACCTTCTTTGTCGCAGAATTGTATGCCTTTTATGGATTTATCTTGAATCAATAGCCAATGAGGCTTTAGCTCAAGTGTTTCAGGGCGATCCATCCAATTGCCCTTGATAAGCTTACCATTTGTTTGCACTTGCTTTGCAACCATCCACTGCCCCATGCTTACGGGTGATATTTGAGAAAGACCCGTTATTAGCAAGGCATCACATCTTTGAGTATATTTTGACTCTCCCGTAATTAGCCCCATGAGTGCAAAATTCGTGGCCATTAATGCGTTTCCTGATGGTGTCGAGTCATCCATGATAGGCATTGGATTTTTAATCATATCTTTTGTATTTGAGTCATTCATATGATAGAGGTTAGAACCATGATCCCAATATGATTCTAAACATTCATATGTTTCTCTAACTTTTTCTAAATATATTTGATCATTGGTTGCAGCATATAACTGAATTTGAGCATACATTAAATTGGCCAAATCATCTAAAAATAAATTCTCTCCTAATTGATTGTGCCTGGCAGCATGATGCCAGCGGCCATCTATGTAAAAAACAGTTTCGCATGCCAAATATGTTTTTTGAGCAAGCTCGAGCCATGATGGATCTTTAAAAGCCAAACTGGCTTTAGCCATTGCTGCAATTAAAGCCATGTGCCAATCTAATATGGCTTTATCATCTACTCGCGGCTGTGGCATTTCTTGTCTGGCAATTTTTAGCGCACTGACTATTCTTGCAATGACTTTGTCATCAAATACTTTTTCTTCTAGTTGAATGGTATCCAGAATTAAACATAGCTCATTGATATTTTTTGGCTTTTCCCAATTAAAATAGTGTTTGGCTTCATCTAAATCCTCACCTAATATGGCTGATACTGATGCCCACGACCAAAGGTAAGGTCTGCCCTCTTCACCTAAAGCCTCAGCATCCATAGAAGATCCAAAGATACCTGACTGACTCTGCAAATGCTCTAACAACCATGACTTGATATGATTGGCTTTTTCCTCAAACCAATCATGGGTACGAAATGCATAAAGATCTGCTAAAAAATGAATGAACCAAGCATTATCTGATAACATTTTTTCAAAATGTGGCATATGCCATTGATCGTCTACACAGTACCGCGCGATGCCACCATCCAGGTGATCATAAATACCACCCATCAATAGGCTGCTGGCAGTTAAATAACTGGCATCTAATAAATTATTCTTTTTGTACAAAGATGCACCCACTAAAATACCTTGCCATAAAGATAATTGGGGAAACTTTGGCGCACCTGATAAACCACCATATTTAAAGTCAACCATTTTCTCAATTTCATCTAACCAAATACTTAACTCAATTTCACTTTTATTCAATGGCATTGCTTGGTTGATTCGCGTATTGATTTCGAAGGCTATTTTTTTCACATCGTTAGGATGCTTATGCCATAGTGTTACAATCCGCCCAATGAGTTCAACAAAAGCCATTTGCCCGTTTCTAGGCAACTTCGGAAAATATGTTCCTGCGAAGAAAGGTACTTTATCAGGTGTCAAAAACAAACTCATGGGCCAACCGCCATGGCCATTTAGACCTATTAATGCTTCCATGTAAATATCATCAATATCAGGTCGCTCTTCTCGGTCTACCTTAATACAAATAAAAAATTGATTTAGAAGCTCTGCTGTTTGCTCATCTTGAAAACTTTCTCGAGCCATGACATGACACCAATGACACGAAGCATAACCAATCGATAGGAAAATTGGTTTGTTTTCATTTTTCGAACGTTCTAACGCATCGCTACCCCATGGGTACCAATGCACAGGATCGTCGGCGTGATCTTGTAGATAAGGACTGAGGCTTTTAGATAGATGATTATTCATTTTTGACTACTCAACGCTGTAAATTACTTTTACTAAATAAGCTAACATAATAAAATTAAAAAAAATTGGCAAAAAAGGCAATGTATACTATAACTTGATCAAAGCTTTTATAGGTCATCTCACTAATGACTTAAAATAATCTCAAATGTTAATTGAAAAAGGAGTTTAAATCAATGAAAACATTTAATAAAACGCTATTGTTAGCTGCAGTACTAGCTTCAGCTGCAAATGCAAATGTTCAAGTCACTGGTGATGCCACCATTGGTTTGTTATACACTTTAAAAAATAATACGAGTAACAAAGAAGATAAATTTTCTGTTCAATCCGGGAACCAAACACAAGGTTATACACACATCAATTTTGCAGCTGCAGAAGGTGGCAAAGGTGGTCAGGGTGCATTCATTTTCATGGAAACGCTAACAGATCTTGATGGAGACAACTCAAACTTTCAATTCAATATGGGTGAAGAGTTTGTAGGTTACAGAACAAGTATGTTTGACATTCGAATGGGTCAAATAGATTCATTAATGTATTCATGGGTTGGTACAAGTAATGAAAAAATGTTATACGCAGACAACATTGCCATTCAACCTGCACTAAATGACTATAATTCAAATATGTTAAGACTAACCACAAGACTTGGCAAAACTTTGGTAGCGGCAGATGTTCGTCTTCAAGATGATGGCAACGACTATGAAGCTTATGACATTGGTGCAAGAGCGTCACTCGGAAAAGCAGACATTAGTTTAGTTTATCAGGGCATTCCAGACATTAACACAACTGCCTTTGATAATCGAAACACAACAGCTGCCAGCATTAGTTATGATATTACAAAAAACCTAAATGTCATGGGTACGTATGCTAATTATTCAGAAAAACATGCTAATAATGGTGAAGATCAATCATATTCATTAGGCTTAACTTATAATAATGCCTCAGTATTATACCAAACCAGTCCAGATACTGATCAAGGAAGGGTTAATTTAATGTATCAAATGCCTGTAAGTAAAAGTACGACCTTTGGTGTAGAAGCTCAGTTTGCAGATAAATTCTACAATAACAGTGCGACAACTAAAACAGTCGATAATGAATTTGTTGTAGGTTATATGCACTACGAACTTTAACCAATAAGTTTATTTTTTATAAAAAGAGCCAGTACAAACTGGCTTTTTTTTGGGGGGAATCATAAAACAAAGTATGAATCCACGTAAGACATAGATCACACAAAGAAAGTGTAAATTCATTGGTTTACAACAGATATTTCAATCAAAAGAACACTTTTAATAAAAAAAATATATTTATTTATTCATATACTTAAGCAATAAAAGCAAAAACAAACATAGATAAAACCTTTTAAAAAGCTTGCAACTATCAATAAATACGGTATGATAGGGATATTTGATTATCAAATGGGAGCTTAATAGTGAAGAAATTAAATAAAACAGTATTGCTTGCTGCTGTATTAGCATCAGCTGCAAACGCGGGCGTGAACGTCACTGGTGACGCCACAGTGGGTTTAAAATATGTAACTAAATCATCAACACCAGCTAATGAAAATAGCTTTGTTGTAAGTTCAGGAAACAACGACAGTGGTCAAACACACTTGAACTTTGCTGCAACTAACGGTGGCAAAGGTGGTAACGGTGTTTATGCATTCGTAGGTACAAATGTTGACATCACAGCTGGCACAGATACAACTTTGACAGTTGACCAAGCCTACGTAGGTTACAAAGCTAACAAGTATGACACACGCATGGGTACTTTAGATACACTTACATATGCATGGGTAGGTAGCTTAAACGAGCAACAGTATTTTGCTAGCAACATTGCTACAACTGCTTTATATATGAAAAGCAACGGCAACTCAGCTCAAGCAACAACCAAACTAGGTACTGTTACTTTAGGTGCAGGCTTTAACTTACCAAGTTCAAGCTATGATTATACGTCATATGATTTAGGTGCAAAATTTAACGTTGGTAAACTTGCGCTTGCTGTAGTATATCAAAAAGTAAACGATGCTGTCGCAACAAATAATTACGACAAAAGAAACACAACTTCTGCTGGTCTAAATTATGCATTAAAGAATCTTTCAAGCGCCAAAGTGCTTAAAGACTTAGTATTTACAGGAACTTATTCAAACTCTTCCGATAGTACAACTGCATCTGGTGCTGGTAAACAATCTGATAAGAGCACATACTCTTTAGGTTTAAAGATGAATAATGCATCAGTGATGTACCAAACAGGTACTAGTGATGGTCAAGATCAATGGAACATCGAATATCTACGTCCATTGAGCAAAAACGCATCATTTGGTGTAACCGGACAACTTGCATCTAACTACTATGGTGCAACAACTGGTACAACTAGCTCTAGTCAAACAGTAGCTGATGAGTTCGCTGCAGTATTCTTAACAACAACTTTCTAATCTAGTTAGTTAAATTAAGAGAAAAAACCAGGGTTTAACCCTGGTTTTTTTTACCTTATGACACATATAAAATACTATCAATATATCCTTATTTCACTTATTTCATTATGCTGGGGCATACATCCAAGCATCTCTAAACTTGCAATGGAAGCACATGCAAATGCTTATATGATTGTTCTCATGCAAAATATAAACATCATTTTCATAAGCCTTCTAATCAATACACTCTATCCACTACCGAACATATTTGACAAAAAACATATTAAATATGCACTTTCAGGTTCAGTACTCAATTATGGCATTGCAATTCCTGTCATGACTATGACAACAAAGCATATATTAATCTCACACATACTTTTTCTGATTGGCTTAGCCCCTTTGTTGACATATTTGATTGCATTGATGATTAGACAAAGCAGCGTCCATCGCACTCGTTTAATTGGCTCAATTATAACCTTATTAGCACTGTTAATTTTATTTTCAAATGATATAGTGACTCAAACACAGATGAGCAAATGGTATTTAATCATACTTCTTACGCCCCTTGCCTTAGCGATTCTTAATAACATCATTAAAGCCTGGGCCAAACATGAACTTCATGTCGTTGGCTTGGTGTTTTTTCAGAATGTTTTTTCAGCATGTTTAATAAGCTTAATACTATTTTTTACCAGTCATTTATATGCACCTATAAAATCACTAACACCAAATTTTTTAACACTCATTTTAGTATTATCAATACTTCACCTTTCAGGCCAATTATTTTTCTATCGACTCATGCAAGTAGCTAATATTGTATTTACAAGTCAAGCAGGTAATCTATCAATTATTATTGGTATTTTATGGGCTATTTTCATTGGCCATGAGGTTTTGTCCACAAGCTTCTTTATAGCAATGGCAACCATGTTATATGGGGTCTACTTAACACAAGAATAATATTTTTGGGGTAATGGTATTTTTATCCCATTAAAAAATGGTTTAAACACAAGCACGCAATAAAAGAATAGTTTCTATGCGGCAGGCTAAATACACATGGATTTTGGAATTCTATGATAGAATAAGTCATTTAATTCTTGCTTTATTATAGAGATGTTTTATGATGAAAGTTATGAAACATTCAAACCTATCTAAAACACTTGCACTGGCTTTACTTTCATTGGATGCTCAAGCATTAACCATCACAGGAAAAATGTTTGTTGGCCCAACTTTTTATCAGAAAAACCCAAATACTAGCCCAACAGCTGAAGATAAGGTTGTGGTTGAGACTGCGGCAAGTAGACTTTATTTTACTGAGAATGTTTATGGTGATGTGACTAATGGTATTTATTTTCTATACGAAGGTGACATCAATAATAATCTGGCCATCAAACACAGCTACCTTGGGTACAGACAAGACGTTGTAGACTTACGTATGGGAACATTGGATTCTTTAGTATATTCCTGGGTGGGTTCATATAGTGACCCATGGAACTATGGTGGCAATATTGCAGTTGTTCCACAATATAACCGCTACCTTGGTAATTCAGCCAAAGCCGTTGCGACATTTTCTGATCAATTCCAACTGGGTGTAGATGCTGGTCTAGCCCAAGACACACGTGATTATAGCTATATTGATCTTGGCGGCAAATGGTCTAATAACAAGCTAACCGTTGCTATGGTTTATCAAGAAAACAATAAAGACAGTGCAACTACATTTGAAAACAGAAATACATGGGCTTCTGCCATTGCTTATAACATCAACACAAACTTAACATTAGCAGCAAACTACGCTCATTATACTGAAACGTATTCATCCAATAGTCATGAAGATGCCTTTTCAATTGGTGGCAACACAAAGTACACTTACTTAACCTATCAAACGTCTCAAAATAAAGATCAGTCACGTATCAACCTCATGCATTCAATTCCATT
>JAQWRO010000061.1 GCA_029243665.1 Gammaproteobacteria bacterium | reverse complement strand
AAAAAAATTATAAACAATTTCAGTTGGCTGACTTTAATCTAACTTTGGATAGCCCAAAATTCTATTTGGATAAACTGTTAGGTTCGGATACAAATGAAGTTGATTATGGGGTATTGTTTGCACCGTTCCCTCAAAAAATTGCTAAGTATAATTTATCTCAAGAAACTAGAAAATATGATGTTGCTTTTTGTGGCCAGATTGGTAGTTATAGATCATATAGAAGAAATGCGATTGATAAATTAATTAATAGTAATTTTAATTTTTTTTATTCGTGTGCTGAACAAGGTTTTCAGATTACATATGACGATATGATGCAAGCATACGCAAACTCAAAGATAGTTATTAATTTTTCTCAATCAACTGTCCAAGATCATTTTCAGTTAAAGGGGCGAGTTTTTGAAGCTATAGCATCAGGTGCTTTGCTCTTGGAGCAGGCAGGAAGTCCAATAGACCTGTGCTTTGTTGTAGGTGTTCATTACGACGTATTTCATTCTAATGATGAATTAATAGAAAAAATTCAATACTACCTTGATCATCCATCCGAAAGAATTAAAATGGCAAATGCGGCACATCTGGAATGGATTAATAATTTTTCTGGCACGCATTTTTGGAAGCGACTTATCAAGTTGCCATATGGTACATCTAATTTAACAATAGGAGAACATGTTGAGTAAATATATAAAATACCCCCTTGCAAAAGAAACAATCAATAATGAAGATATCAATGCATTAATTGATTGGTTAAAGACGTCTCCAAGGTTAACCAAAGGAGATTTAACTTTAGAATTTGAAAAGGGTTGGGCAGAGTATATTGGGACCAAATATGCTGTTTTTTGTAATTCAGGTTCGTCTGCAAACCTGTTAATGGCATACGCAGCATTACAAGCGGGCAAGCTTAAAAATAAAAAAGTTGCAGTGCCTGCAGTTGGTTGGGTAACAACCATTGCACCATTTATGCAATTTGGATTTGAGCCTCATATGGTTGATGCAGACCCGGATACTTATGGTATTAATCTAAATCATTTGGAAGCTTTATGTCAGAAAGAAGACATTGGTGCTGTGATTTTCGTACAAGTTCTAGGCGTGCCTCATTATAAAGAAGCGTTACTAGATTTGCAGAAAAAATATGGCTTTTACTTATTTGAAGATTCATGTGCCGCATTGGGTGCTGAATATCAAGATGGCACAATGGTTGGAAAAGTTGGAGATGCTGCATCATTTTCATTTTATTTTGGGCACCAGCTTTCAACAATTGAAGGTGGCATGGTCAATACGAATGATGATGATCTCTATCATATGATGATGATGGCGAGAAGTCATGGTTGGGGAAAAGATTTACCAAAAAACAAATACGATGAACTTATGAAAGAAGGTGGGGTTGACCCATTCCATCAGCCTTTTACGTTTTTTATTCCGGGATTGAATCTAAGAAGTACAGATTTGCAGGCTTTTTTGGGCGTTAGACAAGTCAAGAAAGCAAGTTGGGCAGCTGATAGAAGACATCAAAATCATCTTGCTTATGCCAAAAATCTTTCTGGAAAATTCGATTTTCAAAAATGGGGTGATCATAAGCCTGTAAGCATTTCATTTGGGTGTTTGGCGCGTTCAGCAGAGCATAGAAGAGCGATTGTTGAAACATTAGTTGAGGCAGGTGTCGAAACAAGGCTATTTAGTGCGGGTAATTTAGGTGTTCATCCTTTTTGGGTCAATGAATATGGTCGATTTGATGGGGAAGTTGCTAATGAAATTCATCAACGAGGATTCTTTTTGCCAAACTATCCAGAATTAACTGAAGAAGAAATCAATAATATTTGTGAATTAGTATGTAGTGTGGAGGTTGTTGTATGAAAAATATATTAGTGACGGGTGGTGCAGGATATATAGGTGCAACATTGGTGCCTATGTTATTGCATCAAGGTTATCATGTAACGGTCGTTGATAATTTTATGTATCGACAAAATAGCCTCGCACATGTTTGTCATCACGATAACCTTAAATTAGTTAAGGCTGACATCCGAAGGACTGATGTATTGAAGTCATCCTTGAAAGATGCAGATGTTATTATTCCCTTGGCCGCATTAGTGGGTGCGCCAATTTGTTCTCAAGACCCTGTAGGTGCAAGGTCTATCAATAGAGATGCAATTCTTGATTTGCTTAAATTAGCCTCTACTAATCAAGTAGTTATTATGCCTACAACGAATAGTGCTTATGGATCAGGAGATAAAAATA
>JAQWRO010000057.1 GCA_029243665.1 Gammaproteobacteria bacterium | reverse complement strand
CAACAAAGGGTGATATTTCCTTATAATGTTTGAAGCTTGTTGGATGGTTTAATAAATAGTAGGACACTGCACATAAATTAATGGAAATCAAGGCAATCATCACAGGCAAAACTGCACCAGTGGTTAAATAAAATGATGCTGCTACGATTATGGCCATTAACACAAATCCAAATAAACCAATGGCTATTGACTGACTTCTTTCTTTGTAACCCGCAGCAAATCGAACAATATCTTGCGGCCAACTCAATAGCGCAAATGCTGCTGACATCATTAAAAGTGGCAGTGAGCCTGTTAACAATATAATGAATGACATCAATGAGACGACAAACGTTGCACTCATGCCATAATCATTTTGATTACAAATGAATGTAAAAAATTTTGTAAACAATATGAATCCAATCAAAAACATGATGGGATACATTAAGATGGGTGGCAAAAATGAACTTAAAAAAACTCTAATCAAAAGAATCGATGTCCATAGGCCAGTACACATTATCATACCAGGAAGACGGTATCTGTAAAAATCTTGCCAGGTGTTTGGTTGTGCTTGCATATTAGGTTGTCCCTAGCATTAACGAACCATCGTATTGAGAAGAATCAACGGTGACTACTGGCGCATCTGATTTTCCAGTATAATAGGCCTGTGCCCGTGTTATGCTATTAGAACCTGCCGCACCTGAACCATCATTATAAACAGCCCCAAAATCACCATCATCCCTTTTCCCAAAAAATGCATCATAGACTAAGTAAGCCCCTAATGTGATTGGCATTAATACACCAACAAGCGCTTGGAATACTTTCTGAAATCCACTAGATGCTAGATCATCATCAATCTCTGATGATGCCAGGACTTCAAGGACACCTATGACTATATTAAGAATATCTAGGTAAATAGTGATGGCTGTTAAAATTGGATGAGGTGCATCCTCTACCATGTAGGCTGCTTTAAATGTATCTAACATTAAATAAACTGAAAATAAGCCTGTCGTAACCAAACCATCTACAAACATAAACGTGGCAATGTTTGCAGAGCTTGCTAAACAACCGAAGATAATTAATCCAACGATGACAAAAAATCCGTAATAATAAACAGATGACATATATTGTTCGGCAAGTTTTGCATTACTGCGATATGAAAAAACGATCAAACTCAATGTAATCATCACTGCGCACATCATCAAAGTCATCATTACTGTGGATATAACCACTTGGGGTGTCAAGATGAGACTAAAGCTATATAACAGGCCATAAAGCGACAACCCTGTCCAAAACGTGAACAAATAGTACAATGGCGTTGCCTTTACATTATCTTCTGAAGCATATCTGCTTATTGCAAATAAAAGGGCTATTGAAATAAGTAAATTTAACAAAGGCGGTATGAACATGATGTTTAGCACACTTGCTATCCAAATACCCAGTCCTGTAACAACTAAGCCCTTGAATACATAATCAAGGCTTGTAATAAAATTTCTATTTGCTTGGACATCTGAGAGTCTATTTTTGGCATCTGAGATAAATTCAAACATATTGGGCTCCTTTTTTTAGTTTGAGCTTAACAACTTATCTGCCTTAATGCAATCTTTTTGTCGTCTTATATATCTAAAATATACGACTTTTCACCTTATTAAACCTATCATTTCATCAAAAACGAATTGAGGCTTATAAGCTATTGATAATCAAGTGATTCGTTGGATTGCCAGACATAGGTTTGACATGCAGTCATACAACCAAGGCAATCATCACATGAAAGCTTAACATCAACCATACCTGTGTGAGTCCAATGCTGCATCATAAGCTCTATGGTCTTTGGATCACAAGCAAATACACTTGACAGTTCATTTAATGTTACGGCTTGTCTGGTTTGAATGTAATGTTTAAGCTGTGTTAACGTCATATTGTTGTTTTTCCCAGGTTTTTTTAACCCGCTTTTTAAATTCTTTCATCAACACCGCCAATACCAATAACATCAAAACCAACCACATCATAGAGCTCAAAGGGTGCTCGGCTATTGTACCAACCTGATAACATATAATAGCTAAGAAATACGCCAACATTGTTGACCATACCAATGAAATGGATGCCCAACCACGGCCAAGCTCTTTACGTATTACAACGATGGTAGACATGCATGGGAAATATAATAATGCAAATACCAAAAATGCAAAGACACTCGCACTTGAATCAAATGCATTCAACATTTCACCATAGGCACTGGCATGAAATTGATTAGAAACAATATCTAAAGAAGGCACGAGATCAAAATGTAAAAAACCATGAAGCATGTCATGAATGCCATGAAGAATTTGTGGCCAAACAGGCTCAGCACCAACCACAACCTGACCATAAAGTGCATTCATGGAACCGACCACTACTTCTTTTGCTAACAATCCAGAGAGCAGACCAACTGTTGCAGGCCAGTTGTTATCGTGAATGCCTATGGGATAGAAAAAAACTGTCAGCACTTTAGCCGTACTAGCTAAAATACTTTGTTCCATTTGATTGCCAGCAAGGTACTGCCCATGGGCGTTAAAGTGCATGAGCAAAGTTAATAACGCTGACAAAGGAATGATGTATTTAGCAGCCCTCCTAACAAAGTGAATGGTTTGGCGACGAGCGTAGTGCATCAACAATCTGATTTTAGGCTTTTGATAATCAGGCATTTCCATGACCAAAGGCAATGGTTGCTCAAGAGCTAAACTAGGCTGTAATAAATAGCCTGTCAAAATAGCTGCTGCAATACCAATGAGATATAATATGAAAATAATGTTATGTCCGCCCCTTGGGAAAAAAGCTGTAACCATTACTGCATAAATGGTCAATCTAGCACCACAAGACATAAAGGGCGTCATGAGAATGGTCATCAAGCGCTCTCTCGGCTGATCCAAATGTCTTGCCGCCATGATCGCAGGGACATTACATCCAAAACCAATGATAAAGGAAACCAAAGAACGACCAGGCAAACCAATTTTACGCATCAACTGATCCATCAATAACGCGGCTCTTGACATATAACCACTGTGCTCTAAAAAGCCCAATCCCATAAACATACAAAACAGCACTGGTGTAAATGTTAGCGTTGTAGCAATCCCCTGCCCAATACCTAATCCTAAAAAACTGCCCCACCAAGACGGTAGCAACAACCAATCAGCCGTGTATCTGACGCCATCTACTAGCAATGCATGGGTAATGGCATCAACCCCCACCTGGAGGTTCCCAGCAAGTGATATGGTTAAAGCAAATAAACCATACATCACTAAAAAAAAGATTGGCAATCCAAGCCAATCATGTAAAACAATTTGATCAATTCGTCTATGAATTGACTTCGTATTAGATTTACGTTTAACAACTGCTTGAGCCGTTAAAGATTCAATGTGTTGATAACGTAATTCAGCAATACCAACCGACATTGGCAACGAATCAGATTGATAATATGATTTTAATGGATGCCCTGCTTCTAATTTCAACAGAAAACCATATTGTGAAACCAAAGACTCTTCTTGCATGAATTTACTTTGTAATGATTGCCACTTATCATTTAATTTATAACCAGAAAATGGACTGTGCTTATAGTTTACTAAAGCATCTAACAAAGTTTTTGAAACCTGAGGATCTATTGCAACTGTTGGCAGGACCGGACAGTTTAATTGATTAGATAAAACATCCACATCGATATCAATGTTATGCAACTGGGCCAAATCAATGCGATTGATTAGCAATATCATAGGGACATCTAATTCACGAAGCTGATGTGTCAAATAGAGATGTCTTTGCAAATTCAAAGCATCCACAACATTGACAATACAATCAAAATTTCCTTCGTGAATGGTTCGAATTGTTTCTTGCATGTCTTGGCCATCTTGACCAAAAGGCTGAAGACTATAGCAACCAGGTAAATCAACTACATCAATGGATGTATTATGATCAATGGACCAAGACCCAAAGCATGATTCGACAGTTACGCCAGAATAATTACCTTCTCGGTAATTCATTCGGGTTAATCGATTAAAAAGCGTTGTTTTTCCGCTATTTGGGTTACCGATCAGTGCTATCTTTTTTGGGATCATTTTCTCTATACTCAAACAATAATTGTTTAGCTTCTTTCCACCTTAGTCCCAACACACTATCACGCACTTGAAGCTGAACAACGCCACACGTAGGTATTCTTTTTAATAAACGACAAACTGCACCGGGGATTAAACCTTGTGCAGAAAGTTTTTCAACATAGACTTGAGGGGTTCCGATGAAACCAGCAAATACAATATCTTCATTAAATTTAACTTCGTCAAGCGTCATTTGATGATTATACAGGAATAACTCCTTTCAGGTCAATGGTTTAGCGCAAATGTTTGGATCTGATCAGAATGGGATATCATCGTCTGCTAACGCGTTTTGCTCTGGCGAAGGTGCCGCTTGTTTAGCAGGCGCTGAATCGCTAGCAGCTGGTGGCGTTTGATCAAAACCACTTAAATCATCGCCTCGACGATCTAGCATTTGAAGATTGTCTGCTAGAATTTCAGTTGTAGTACGATCTGCACCTTGCGCATCTTGCCATTTTCTTGTTCTAAGCTTACCTTCTAAATAAACTTTTGAGCCTCTTTTAAGGTATTCCCCAGCAATTTCAGCTAAGCGAGAAAATAAAACCACACGATGCCACTCTGTTACATCTTTCATATCACCAGATTGCTTGTCTTTCCAGCGCTCCGATGTTGCAATTGAAATGTTAGCAACCGCTGCACCCGAACCGGTGTAACGCACTTCAGGGTCTTGACCTAAATTTCCGACTAATATGACTTTATTGATACCTTTGGACATAACTTAACCTCTAATTATTTATTTGCTTATAATGGCATTTTTTTGCATGCAAATACAATCCCCAAAAACATAACCAAACCAATAAAATACAAACCGACATCACAATGACACCAGAAATCCCAAAAGAAACGCGCATATAACCAGCAGACAAACTCGTTAAAAACACACCTAGCTGCACACAACTAAAATAGCCGCCCATCAAGCTACCTTTTTGGGTAGTCACTTGAGAAGATTCAATTAAAAACACTGGCAACGTTGCTTCTAATACTGAAAACCCAGTAATAAACACCAAAAGGCCCAATGTAGTTAAAAAAGGCAACACAATCACACCTAAAGTCATTGCGATC
>JAQWRO010000055.1 GCA_029243665.1 Gammaproteobacteria bacterium | reverse complement strand
AACAACAGACGTTACAGGTGAAGTGATTTTACCAGCGGATGTAGAGATGGTAATGCCAGGAGACAACGTTAAGATCAATGTAAAATTGATTGTACCAATTGCGATGGAAGAGGGTGTAAAGTTCTCAATTCGTGAAGGTGGTAGAACAGTTGGTGCTGGTGTAGTAGCAAAAATTGTTGCTTAAGGGTTGCTTTTTCAAAAAATTCTATTAGAATAAGGTTTTTGCCTTAAAGAATTTTTTGATTGAGAAAGGTTAAGGTCAGTAGCTCAACTGGTAGAGCAGCGGTCTCCAAAACCGCAGGTTGTGGGTTCAAGTCCCTCCTGGCCTGCCATAATCATACATATAGGTTATTGTGAATAAACAAATAAAAACAGTTACAAATACAAAGGAAGTAAACCCAATACTAGATTATGCCACTTGGGCATGTCTAATATTGATGGTTATCGGCTTTGTTATGTTCAGTCAGTATAATAAAATGACTGGTATGGCCATGAAGCTAGGTTATTCTTTAATAGCCTTTGCTGCGTGCTCAGGTGTTTATTCATTAACAGCCATGGGGCGTGAAACATTGAGTTTTGCCAAATTATCACGAATTGAATTTCTTAAAATTGTATGGCCTAGCCAGCAAGAAGCAAGCAGGATGACTATGATGGTTATTTTTGCAGTTGCTATATTAGCAGTGCTTTTGTGGGTTTTAGATGCTGCATTGTTTTGGTTAGTTAGATTAGTTACAGGTTAGTAAATGGAATCAGTAAATGAAAACAAAAAGGGATGGTATGTTGTACGTGTTGCAACTGGCTATGAGATGAGAGTTGAAGCTGCTATTCGTGATAGAGTTTCCCTTGAGAATAGATCTGATTATTTTGGTGAGATTTTAATTCCAACAGAAGAAGTATTGGAGATTAAGTCGGGAAAGAAAAGAAGATCTCAACGAAAGTATTTTCCAGGCTATATTCTAGTTGAAATGAATATGAGCGAAGAAAATTGGTATTTAGTAAGAAAAATAACCAATGTTCTTGGTTTTGTTGGTGGTGTTAAAGGCAAGCCAGTTCCAATTACTGAAAAAGAAGTTAATAGCATCATTGATAGGATGAATAAGGCACTGAGTGATGATCCAAAGCCAAGTGTAGTATACGAGGTTGGTGAAGTTGTTCGTGTTGTTGATGGTCCTTTTGCTGACTTTAATGGCGTAGTTGAAGAAATTAACTATGAAAAGAGTCGATTAAAAGTTTCTGTACTAATTTTTGGAAGGTCAACGCCTGTAGATCTTGAATTTGTACAAGTAGAGAAAAGCGAGTAATACAAATGGCTAAAAGTAATGTAAAACAAATTAAATTAATTATTCCAGCAGGAATTGCAAACCAGGGGCCACCAGTAGGTCCAGCACTTGGGCAAGTTGGTGTTAATAGCAAGCAGTTCGTTGATGAATTCAACACTAGAACAAGTGGAATGGAAAAGGGTGTGCCTGTACCTGTTGTCATAAGTGTGACTGAAGATAGAAAGTTTACATTTGTCGTCAAAAGCCCACCAGCATCTGTCTTAATTAAGAAGGCTGCCAACATTAAATCAGGCAGTGCAAATCCTAAGCAGATTGTTGCTAAGTTAACAAGAGCTCAAGTTGAAGATATTGCTAAGCAAAAAGCAAATGATATAACTGCCGGTAATATCGAAGCTGCTGTTAGAACAATAACTGGCACAGCACGCAGTATGGGTGTTGAAGTTGAGCATGCCGTCGAAGGAGAAAGCTAATCATGGCAAGTAAAAGAATTAAGTTGCTTAAAGAGCAATTTACAGATGAAAAATTAAGTTTCGTTGATGCTATTGCTAAAGCAATAGATGTCCCAAAGCGTGGTTTTGTTGAGTCTATAGATGTTGCTGTAAAGTTAGGTGTAGATCCTAGGAAAAGTGATCAGAATGTTAGGGGTGCTGTAAACCTACCTAAAGGTTCTGGTAAGACAATTAAGATTGCTGTTTTTGCAGATGCTAGTCAAGAAGCTGAGCTCAAGAAAGCAGGTGCTTTTGTTGTTGGTTTAGAAGACTTAGCTGAAGATATGAAAAGTGGCAACCTTGACTATGACCGTATCATTGCAACACCTGACGCGATGAGGCAAATTGTTTCTAAGCTTGGCCAATTGTTAGGTCCTAAAGGGCTAATGCCTAATCCTAAGACCGGATCAGTAACAACCGATGTGTTGCAAGCAGTCAAAGATGCAGCTGCCGGACAGTTGGTTTTCAGAACTGATAAAGCAGGTATTGTTCACGGTAGTATAGGAAGAATAAATTTTAAAACAGAAGATTTAGCTGAGAACCTTACTTACTTTATAAAAGAGTTAAGAAGATTAAAACCAAGTGCAGCAAAAGGTATTTATTTCCAAAGCTGTTATGTTTCATCAACTATGGGGCTAGGACATGAAGTCGATGTTCAGTCATTACCAGTTTAAGGATAGTATGATTTATGCCAAATTATGATTTAAAAACCAAAAAAATTGAAGAACTCAATGAGAAAGCGAATGATGCGCTATCTATTGTTGTCGGTGAATATAGAGGCTTAACGGTTGATGAAATGTGTGAACTAAGAAAGCAATCACGTGAAAGTGGTGTCTTTTTAAAAGTTTACAAAAACACCTTAGCGAAGAAAGCACTTGAAAATACTAAATTCGAGTGTATCAATGAAGTATTATCAGGGCCAACTATAATAGGTTGTGCAACTGATGAGCCTGGTGCTGCAGCAAAGTTATTATTCGATTTTGCAAAGAAAAATGATGCGCTTAAGTTAAAAGGTGTGTCACTTGGAGACACCTTATTAGGTCCTGAGCACATTAAGACAGTTGCAACGCTGCCTAATCGTGAACAAGCACTTTCTATGTTGCTTGGAACTTTACAAGCACCAGTAACAAAATTGGCACAAACACTTACGCAAACTTATTCGAAGTTTGCATATGCGCTTGTGGCATTAAAAGACAAATCAAATTAATTCAAAGGGGAAAAAATATGTCTAAAACAGCAAAGTTAACATCAGATGATCTATTAGCAGCCATTTCCGAAATGACAATATTGGAAATTACTGATTTAGTGAAAAAAATGGAAGAGAAGTTTGATATTACTGCTGCTCCTGCTGTAGCTGCTGCGGCACCTGCTGCTGCTGGCGAAGGAGAAGCTAAAGAAGAACAAACATCTTTCAATGTAATGCTAAAATCATTTGGCGACAAAAAAATTGGTGTAATCAAAGCAATTCGTGCGATCACAGGCCTTGGTCTTAAAGAAGCAAAAGATCTTGTTGAGTCAGCACCGTCAGTTGTAAAAGAAAAAGTCAGTAAAGAAGAAGTTGAGCAAATCAAAACTCAACTTGTAGAAGCTGGCGCTGAAGTTGAAGTTCAGTAATTATTTAATTTAATTATAACGGCCTTACTCATTTGGGTAAGGCCTTTTCTGGTATTGTTGAGAAAAACATATGACAATAGATGTAGCACTAAAAAACCTATCCAATGATGAATCAAGATGTCCTAGACTTTATTTAGGTAATTTTAACGATATCATGTCGCCACCAAACTTAGTTAAGACACAACTTGATTCTTATAGAGAATTTTTGCAACCAAATGTTGCTCCTGAAAATCTTGAAGATAAAGGTCTTCATTCTACTTTGAAGTCTGTTTTTCCGATTAAAAGTGCTTCAGGTCATATTGAACTTGCTTATGAAAGTTATACTTTAGGCAAGTCAATTTATAGCGTTAGAGAGTGTCTTATTAAAGGTATTTCCTATGTTGCTCCTCTGAGAGCAAAAATGAGACTGATTACTTACGATCGCGAAAATATCGAAAAGGTTCTTGAAATCAAAGAACAAATGGTTTTTTTAGGTGATCTTCCTCTAATGACGGAGACTGGTAGTTTTGTTATTAATGGCACTGAACGTGTTGTTGTTTCTCAAATGCACCAATCACCAGGTGTTTCTTTTGTCCATGATAAAGGAAAAAGTCACTCTTCCGGAAAGCTTCTTTATTCAGCAAGAATTATTCCTTACAGAGGTGCATGGTTAGATTTTGAGTTTGATACAAAAAACTTACTAAATATAAGAATTGATAGACGTAGAAAATTACATGCCTCTATATTGCTTAAGTCACTTGGTTTGTCTGATGACGAAATTTTAAAGCAATTCTATGATTTCAAGTCGTACAATCTAAATAAAGACGGTGTAGATCAGAAGCTTGAATGGGATCGTATCAAAGGTACGATTTGTCCAATAG
>JAQWRO010000054.1 GCA_029243665.1 Gammaproteobacteria bacterium | reverse complement strand
GCATTTTCATTCGATTGCAAGTATTCTTGAAATTCCTTTGCATTTGTATTATCAGATCTATTTAATGCATCTAAAAAACCCGTATAATATGCTTCTTTATTAATTTCTTTATTTTGAGGTATGACGTCTTTTAAACCCAACGCTTCTAAAACCGCATTCATACGATCTTTAGAATTTTTTGGTATCTCTTCTGACATAAATTCACCTTATTATTGTTCTCTTAGATATATTATAGCATTTAAGGGCATTCACAGTTTCCACTCAACATGTATATCACTGATTAATAATGAAAATAATTGCAAATGGTTGTTTTTATTTATTGCCAAGTTCTTTTTTGTTAGGTCCTTTATCAGGTTCACAATTGTTGTTGCTAAATAAATTATTAACTGACCTAGGGGAAACATTATGTCCGGAAGTTTTTATTGTTTTTAACAAAGCTCCTTCACTAAGGTTTTCTTTCCCTTTCATAAATGCTTTAAAGTTTTCAGGCCCATCATCCCTGGAATCATCAATGGTGGTATTATTTGGGTCCTCTGAAGTTTCACCCAATAATTCTGCGAATGCCTTTAACCTTGTGTCGACTTTTGCTTTTTCTTGTACGGCCTCTCTAAACCCTACAAAATACGCTTCTGGTTCTACCACTGCTCCATGTTCAATGCCTAAAGCTTCTTCTACGCGAAGCATGTCTTCAATACTATATAACCCATATATACGGTCAATTGCAGACATGATATTTTTATTATCTCCTAAATTATCGATGAATGATTCAAAAGATTTTATGCCTGGTTCTTTCCGATGAATAAATGGTTTATCTTTACCCAATGATTTTGCAAATGTCATCAGTGCTTCATTGTTTGTTTTTTTTGCTTCGAGATAGAGTTGTTCTCTAAACCCTACAAAATATGCGTTTGGATCAACTGTTGGTCCATGTTCAATTTTAAACGCATCTTCTACAAGTTGCATGTCTTCAATTTTTAATGCCATAATCTACCTATTTTTTTTATTCTATTTACATTATAGCACTTTCTATGAAGCAAGGCTTAAAATTAAAGCTTATCACATTGAATAATATGTTAATTAAGGATTTTATTTATAAGTTAAAATTTTATTTTTTTCAATATGGATTTTGGTGGTTCATTGACTTTATCAGATGCACTTTTAGGACCCTCTTGGGGTTTAGTCTCTGCTGCTTTAGGTGCTTCTAATGATGCAGACTTAAGTGGTTTGGGTTGGTGTAAATTAAATTCATTTAAATCATTTACACATTGTCGCACAGTTGAGCGTTTACTGTGCTTAATAGGTTGTTTCTCTTTTAATGCAGTTTTTACTTTTTTTTCATATGCTGTAAATTCAGGTGCTTCTTCATCACTCAATATCGACTCAACCCAATTTTTGAGGTTATCATTAATAACAATTTTCGAATCCTTATTTAAATAGAATAATGGGTCAGATAAATCTGGCTCATCTTTTTTTGCATGATTCCTCAATGTTTGCATGCTCGCTTGAGCCAAATCAGCTACATCTTTTTTTGATTCACCTGCTAAATTTATTTCTTCACATGAATCGTCCACATCTAGGCCCATTAAATGGGGTGCTTCTTTTATAGATACTGTTTTTTCCTTTGGATCTTCGGCACCCATATTCATGCGTTCTTTTTCTTCGGCACCCATATTCACGCGTTTTTTTTCTTCGGCACCCATATTCACGCGTTCTTTTTCTTCGGCAAGTAGCTGATTATAAGATTTAATTTCTGATGCCTTTATAGTTGAAGCATCATCTGAATTTGATTTTTCGTATTTTTCCTTTTTATCTAATAATTGATCATTAATTTTTGCATATTTTTTAATATGATCTTTATTTTTCTTAGCTTGACCAGTGATTTTTGAAATAAATTTACTGAATCGTGATAGATTAACTAATTCATTATATCTTTTCGAAATAGTTCCCAATAAGGCATCCACCAAAGTTTTGTGCATTGGGTTTAGATACATTTGATACGTATCAAGTTCTTCTAATGAACAACTTTCAAAATAATTACTAATATATTTTGTTAAGTGTTCATTCATTATTTTACTTTTTAACGATAACATGCCTAGTAAATAATTTTCTTTAAAATAATTCATTTGATTAAATAGTTTATTTCTTTCTTGAAAAGCATTAAAAAATTTATTTAATAATTTAAAAATGGAAGAAATTATACCAGTGCTTCTTTGTGGTGCATATTTAGGATCACTTGCCATCAGCTTTTCAAGTAAGGGCTCAATCTCAACTGTTTTCTTCTCGCACATGAACTTTTCGGTTAGCTCGTCTAGCTTAGTTATTACATCTGATACTTTCTCTTGTTCATCAATGATTTTCTGTGCTTGATCGTTATTGGTTTGATCCTTTTCTATTTGGTTAAAGTCATCGAGTTTGGTTTGTAGAAACGTCCTAAAAGGCCTTGAAGTAAGTATGTCTTCAATATTTTCTGTATCGTATGTTAATTTATTAAAAGATGCTAAAAAATCTTTATCATCATATATATTCGATATTGTATCAGGCTTGGCATTTTGATCAGTCAGTTGATTAAATTCTATACTCATCTTGTTACCCCGCTTCTTTGGGTTGTTTGTGAATCATCACGTACGATACTAGACAAATCATTTAAATTTTGACGACCCAGCATAGTACTAAGATAACTATTCATAGGGATATAATTTTCACTACCCATCTTGTCATCAACGTAGACTTTACCTTTAAAAACAATAAAACCGGGCCAACGTTGTTTTACTGGTGTTTGTCCCTTTTCGTCAGAATCATTATTATTTGTTATTATTGGACCATACATTTCAATGTAGTTAGAAAGCCATGTAATGCAACTAATAATATTTTTTTGTTCCTTTGTCATGTTGTTTGTCATGTTGTTTGTCATCTCTTTTAACACACCTTTTTTATCAAAGGCAATGTCAAAATTAGTGCCCTTAAAATCATCTAAACCTTTTAGAGATTTTACAACGTATGCATGAATAGCCTCTGGTGTATCATCGATAGGCTCATACTTAGGCATGACACAATATTTATTATATTCTGCAATGGCCTCAATCGTTTGTTGAGCAGTGTTTTCATCAATACCGCTTATAACGACATTGTCTTTCTGTATATCATTCAAATAACTTTTAAAATCTTTGTTAAGCCAGATTTGGCCATCTTGATTTAACTGATAGCTAGCTTTTTTATATTTAGTTGGTGCACTTTCTAATAACTTATCTAATTTCTTTTTAAGAATTTCGTCGTTGATTGTAAGCGGTGGCTTGATCTTCTTGGGCTTTTCAATCTTTAAAGTGTATTGAGTTATTTCTCGAGTTAGTGTATCTAAAAAATTATGATCTTTTTCTATATCATTCATGCTAAAATATGTATAAACACTCCCAATCAACACACCAAACCCCGCAGTCAATATCGCCATCAAAGGAAATGATACTTCAATTATAAAGAGTGCAATTAAACCAAGCACTGGAATGGCCTGAGCACCAGGGATAAGAAACAAAGCTGCGATGATGGCTAAGATAGCTATCGTGATTAAAATATTTCTTATCAAGGTTAAGATGGGGCGTTGATTTTTTGGTTCTTCTTGCAAGAGCGTTGTTACTTTATCATTATTCTTCTTAAGAATAAGTATAGCATAACCAAT
>JAQWRO010000123.1 GCA_029243665.1 Gammaproteobacteria bacterium | reverse complement strand
GAAGATTGTCCTGCACGATGACCTAAATCAACATGTCTCTTAAAAAGGTCATCCAGCTTGCCTTCATCTTTAATGCCACCATCATTGAGCAATACCACACGATCGCAACAGGCTACAGTTGATAGTCGATGCGCAATAATAATCATCGTCATTTTATGGCGCATGTTATATATCGCTTGCATCACTTCTGCTGCCGTTTGATTGTCCAATGAGCTCGTTGCCTCATCAAGGATAAGAACTTTAGGATTTCTGTATAAAGCTCTGGCTATACCAATTCTCTGAATCTGCCCACCACTTAATTTGACACCTCGCTCACCAACCATCGTGTCATACCCATCTTCTAATTGACCATCAATAAAATCATGTATGGCAGCAACCTTTGCAGCCTCAATGACCAACTGTCGATCAACCTTGCTTAGGTCTTCACCGAAAGCAATGTTGTCTGCAATGCTACTGTCTGACAAGTAGATATGTTGTGGCACATAACCAACCATAGACTGCCATGCAGCAACTTTAGATTTATCATTCAACATAACATCATCAACTAAAACCTTACCTTTTGTTGGCTCTAATAAACCCAAAAGAATATCAATTAATGTTGTTTTACCAGCACCAGTTTCACCAATAATGCCTACGATTTCATTGTGTGAAATTTTCAAATTAATATTTTTTAGCACAACTCGCTTAAACCCAGGATAAACATAATCTAAGTTAGCAAGTTCAAACGCTTTCGCAAAAGTTATTTGTGCTTTGTTTTCTACTACATCTTCTTTCACTGATGTCTCATGTGCAACCATGCTGTCATAGACTTTTTCCAAGGATGACTGCGCCACCTTTACATTGCCAAGCGACTGAAATAGCGACTGCATAGCAGGCATCAACCGATAGCCAGCATAGACATAGACAGCCACCATCGGCAAAATTGTCGCGACAGAGCTACCCGCCATAAGCATGGCTAAAATCAAACCTAATACACCACCAAAAGCAACAACCTCCAAACCAAATTTAGGCATGGTAGCTAGCATTTGTTGCAATGCCGAAAATCGAGTCATAGCTTTAAATTTTGGCAACATCATGGCTTTAAAGATAGCTTCATTGCCTTTCAACTTGATATCTTTAATGCCACCAAAAGACTCTTGAGCCAACTTAAGTGCTGCTTCAGACTCAACAACCATCATAGCACCGCCAGTGGCAAGTGTACGTTTAGTAAAATAAAAAAGCGCCCCAAACACACTCCCCATCAAAAAAACAGTCATCATCGCCATCACTGGATCAATGACAACAACCAAACAGGTTATTGCAAAAATTGTAATCACATTCGTAACAAGTATCATCCCTTGCAAAATAAAACCATTGGTAAACTGAGTGGTTAACTGAAATAAGTTGTTTACCAAGGTTGCTGAATTATGGTTCAGATGAAACTCATAAGGTTTGTCCAGGTATTTCTCATATAGGCTTTGAGATATACGCGCACGAACATCAGCAACCACTTGAGACGAAAGCCAAGTTGTGAATGCAGCAAATGCATTGGTTAGTATAAGCATAGTCAGCGCCAAGCCCCCTAAAGCAATAGTAAACTGATGTACATCTTGAAAATTTAAAGCATTATACAGCCACAAAAGATTTGCATTGGCTTGAATGATACCAGGGTCAGATACAACCGATAGAAACGGCATAATTAAAGCAATGCCAAACACATTGACAAGTGCTGTAATGGACATTGGCAGCAACAACCAAGCCAAACGCTTACGGTCTTTTTCAAGTAGAAGTTGTTTAATTTTTTGCCAGTGAGTTAACATATGCATACATCAAAAAAACAGAAGCGTATAAACCAAATAATTGCACCTAAAATACTAACTTATTCACAATATTTACATTTGATTTAACGGCTACCGCAGGGACGATTGGCCCCAGGAATTACTATCATACTATCGTTCTTCATTGGCTTTATCAATGATTTTTTTACTTTTTAAAATAGTTTTTCTGATTGATTTGTGGCTTTGGCTTGCTTGAAATAAGTCTCTAGAAAAGGGAGTACTTCCTTAATAGAATTTGCAACCTTGATGGGCTTTTCATGCAAAGTTAGATCATCTAATCTTTGTGGGCTTCCCAAAAATATAGAATTTGAACCGGCTGCACATGCAGCTTTACAGTCCTTAGGATCATCCCCGATGTATAATGTCTTTTCAAGGTCAAACCCATATGCTTTGGCAGCTTGCATAAAAAGACCTGGCATTGGTTTCCGACAATCACACCCCTCGTGACGATTATGCATACAGGCAAAAACATCTAATACTTTAACATTTATGCTACTTAAATGCTCTACCATTTTTTGATGAATATGCTCTAAATCGGTCCTGGTCATTTTACCTCTTGCAACACCAGCCTGATTGGTAAGAACAATAAATTGAAAACCTTTCTCAGACAACTGAATTAAGCCATCCACATTATCTTTGATCCAATCAAATGCTTCCCAACTTTTAATATAGTCATTTTCATCGGCTTTTTTATTGATTACACCATCTCTATCAAGAAGAAGAATCTTATTTGGTGCGACATTAATACCCATAGACAATAATCTATAGAAAGTTTTAAATGAATGCCACTAAATTGAATCATGCACTGAAAGGCAATACTAGAACGTATTGCCTGAATCAGCTTAAAATATCGACAAAAAAATCTTTGTCAATTTATGAATTTTTACTACTTTAACGACCTAGTCTTGGATCAGAGTCCTCAGCCTGAAGACTAGATATAACTGTGATCATCACTGCTAGAACAAGTAATATTGCACCTATATTATTTTGCATCACAGGATTATCAAAAAGTGAATTCCACTTCGTTAACACCTGATTTTTTGATTTAGGAGAATTCATATTATCAAATATTTTTTCAAATCTCTTTAAATCTTCATCTTTGAGCGTCCTACGGAGCACATCTGGAGAAGAAACAATCTCAGGCACAACTTCTTTTTTCGGCGTTTCAAACATAGAACCAACTTCTTGAACTGTATTTAGTTTATTGGTTTGTTCTTTTTGTTTTTCATAGGTTTCTAAGCATTTTTCAAAAACTTCACTGGAAGTTTTTTCTTCATAGCCATATTGTTTTAGCTCACATAGCAGTTTTGCTTCAGACTTACTTAATGAAAGTAGATAATGAAACACGGTTGCTTGCTTGCCTTCATCAAGTTTAAATATTAGATCGAAAAATTTTTGCGAGTATAACGTTTCTTTGTAAAACTTAAAGTGTAATGGCCTCATGAGCGTAATATTATTTATCAATATAAGCTCGAATAAAGAATCACCTTTTTTAATTTGGATACCATCAAAGTCAATGGACGTATCTTCTGCCAACACAACTTTTTCATCAATCAGTGCTAAAGACACTTTAAGCAAAGCAGATAACTTCTTGATGTCTTCCTCACATGCATATGCTCTATTATTCATTGGTTTACTCCTGTTTTAATTTATTCTAATGCTGCAATCCATTGAGACATATCTTATGCCACAACCATACATTGCCCAATGCAAATCAAGCTATCATATTTAAATCAAAACATCAATAAAACAAGGTTAAAAACTGACAATTTAATCAATCTGCACTGACTGTAGACCAATCTTTTAAACGCTTATTTTCCTGCACCATTTGTACAAGTAACGGTGCTGGCTTCCAAAAATCACCATACCTTACATGGAAAGCACCAATGACTTCCAATACTTTTTGCAACCCAAAAGATTCTGCAAAATACATTGGCCCTCCTTTGTACGGAGGAAAACCATAACCAAATAAATAAATGACATCTATGTCACTTGGCCGAGCAACAATACCTTCTGCAAGTACTTTAAACCCTTCATTGACCAAAGCAAAGATACAACGCTCTAATATTTCTAAATCAGTTAACGATTCTTGCTTGACTCCTGCTGACCTTGCAAAGGATTTTAATAACTCATTGGCTTCATTACTTTCTTCAGGATGTCGAATACCTGCTGGGTAGTCATAAAACCCCGCCTTAGTTTTTTGACCTAACCGACCTGCCTGACAAAGCACATCTCTTGGCTCTTTAGGCGCTCTATTCGATTGCCAACCAAGATCCAACCCAACCATATCGCACATCAAACATGGCCCCATAGGGAAACCAAAATCTTTCATAATGGCATCTATTCTACTTGGTGCAACCCCAGACATAATCATTTCATTGACTTGTTTGAGGTATTTAAACATTAATCTATTGCCCACAAAACCTGGACATACCCCAACAACAACTGCAGTTTTCTTTATTTTCTTTGCAAATATGAGCATGGCATCCATGACTGCATCAGACGTTTTTTCTCCACGAACAACCTCTAACAAATGTGTTACCTGAGCAGGGGAGAAAAAATGTAATCCCAGCACTCTTTCTGGATTAACGACCACACTCGCAATTTCGTTCACATCTAATGCGGATGTGTTCGTAGCTAAAATAGTATCTTTTGGACAATTATTACATAACTCAGCAAATATTTGTTTCTTCAAGTCCATGTCCTCAAAGACAGCCTCGATCACTAAATCACATGCATTTAAATCAGCCATAAAAACAGAACCATGAATGCGAGCCAAACGCGCATCCATATCTGCCTGGGACAACTTGCCATGTTTGACTGAAATAGCATAATTATCTTTGATATTTTCTAACCCTTTATCTAGATTAGGTTGACTCATATCAATGACATGAACCTCAAGGCCTGCATTGGCCATAACCATTGCAATACCACCGCCCATTAGACCTGCACCAATCACCCCAACCTTTTTAGGCACAACCAAGTCTTGCGCACTTATGCTCTCCGCTTGCTTGGCAGCCTGTCTTTGTGCAAAAAAAGCGTACTGTAATGCTTGGGATTCTTGGCTCAAGATGGCTTTGAAAAAAAGCGCCTGCTCTTCTTTTAGTCCTTCTATAAATGGTTTATCTAAGGCATTCATGACTGCATCAAAACAAGCCTTAGGCGCCGTTGGCCCAACACGCTTAGCCATTTGCTTCATCAATGGCTCTGCCACAGAAGCCCAATCAGCGTTCTGAGCATCCTCGACCTTCACTGACTGTTGACATGTAGGTTTCGTAGGAGATTTGTCTTGTAATAGTTTCGCAACAAACGCCAAACCTTCTTCTCTTAAATGTTCTGATGACGTCACATGATCTACCAAACCAGACTCAAGTGCCATAGCAGCTGAAATTGGCTTGCCTGATAGCATCATTTCCAATGCCACTTTAAATGGCACAAGCCTAGGCAATCTTTGTGTTCCACCCGCACCTGGAATCAAGCCAAGTGACACTTCCGGAAAACCAATGTATGCATTTTCGTCACAAACCCTGTAGTGACAAGCGACTGCGATTTCTGAGGCACCCCCTAATGACTTTTGATTGATTAGTGCAACTGTTATTTTCTTTGATTGCTCAAGTGCTTCTTGAATACTTGCTAACGATGCACCCTTAAAACCTGTTTTAAATTCACTGATATCAGCACCCGCAGAAAAAATTGGTGCACTTGAGGCCAACACAATTGCTTTAACATCAGAATTATTTTCACATGTATCTATATGTGTTTTTATTTCATCACGCAATATTTCACCGAGTGCATTCACTGGTGGTCGGCACATGTCGATGACTGCGATGGATTCTTTAATGGTTAATTTCGTTTGAGTTGTTGTCATGAGGCCTTCCTTTTCATTCAATTATCGATATTATAGACATAAAATTCATACCATGCTTAATTGATGGTCTATAATGTATGCAAATGATTTACAAACAAGGAGTAAGTATATGAAGGAAGCTGTCATTTTATCAACCGCAAGAACCGGTTTGGCGAAAAGTTTTAAAGGTGCTTTAAATGCGACACACGGCATTCCTATGACCGCGGCATGCATTGAAGCTGTGGTAGAAAGAGCCCATGTATCATCCGATCAAATTGAAGACATCGTACTTGGCTGCGGCTTACCTGAAGGTGCTACGGGACATAACATCGCTCGTAATGCTGCTCTTGCTGCTAATTGCCCTGTTACTGTTCCGGGCATGACTGTTAACCGGTATTGTGCTTCTGGACTACAAGCCATTGCGACAGCTGCTTCAAGAATTTTAACAGATGGCATTGATGTAGCCATTGGCGGTGGTGTTGAATCGCTTTCACTGGTCCAATATCAAATGAATCAAAATCAGCTTGTATACCCACCACTTGCTACCACTTATCCAGGGCTGTGGATGCCCATGATTGATACTGCAGACATCGTCGCCAAACGATATAATATTTCTAGAGAAGACCAAGATGCATATGCCTTCGAAAGCCAAAAAAGAACGGCCATGGCTCAAGAAAAAGGTTTATATAAAGATGAAATTATCCCTTTCAAGACTAAGATGGGCGTCAAAGATACCGAAACAAATAACATTAAAATGGTAGACATTACACTTGATACAGATCAGTGTAACCGTCCTGAAACGACGCTTGAGGCACTTAGCACCTTAACCCCTGTGAGAGGAGACAAAAACTTCATCACTGCAGGGAATGCCTGCCAAATGAGCGATGGTGCATCAGCATGTTTATTAACTTCCAATACTTTTGCTGAAAAAAACAATTTAACACCCATGGGTATATTTAAAGGTCTTGCTGTTGCAGGGTGTGAGCCAGATGAAATGGGCATTGGCCCTGTGTATGCGATCCCTAAACTACTCAAACAACATAAACTTACTGTTGATGACATTGATTTATGGGAAATCAATGAAGCCTTTGCAGTTCAGGTCATTTATTGTCAACAAAAACTTGGCATTGACCCAAACAAACTAAATGTCAATGGCGGTAGCATTGCGATCGGACACCCTTTTGGCATGACTGGCTCAAGATTAACCGGACATGTCCTTATTGAGGGCAAACGTCGTGGCGCCAAATATGCTGTTGTTTCTATGTGTATTGGTGGTGGGATGGGCGCTGCTGGGCTATTTGAAATCATTTGAACTAGTATCAAAAATAAAAGAAGGTCGCCGCTGCCTTATAGGGCTTGGTTTAAACATAGGCAATGCTTGCAAGGTGTTTGAACTTGCTTGCAAGGTGTTTGAACTTGCTTGCAAAGTGTTTGAACTTGAAGGCTTATTTAAACGCTTTCTATAGACTTGTCTTTGCGGATAAATGTGTTTACTAGGCCTTGGGTGTAAATCTTG
>JAQWRO010000022.1 GCA_029243665.1 Gammaproteobacteria bacterium | reverse complement strand
CAGATCATTGCCAACCAACTGAATGTTGGCCTTGGAAAAATAAATGGCATGGTTCGCTCAGATCCAAAACTACCCTTTGGTGGTGTAAAAGGATCTGGTTTTGGGCGCGAATGTGGACTTCAAGGGCTACAAGAGTTTGCTAATATCAAAACCATTATTGTTTAAATAAAATGCAATAAAAACTCAATCATTTTTGCTATATTTTATATATGAGACATTTGATCTACATATTCGGTGACCAACTCAGTCAAAATTTATCAAGTTTAGAGGGCTTTGACCCCCAAAAAGACTGTATCTTAATGGCAGAAGTGCTCACTGAGGCAACTTATGTGAAACATCACAAACAAAAAATTGCTTTGATTTTTTCTGCCATGCGTCATTTTGCGCAGTCTCTAAGAGAAAAGAATTATTCTGTTATTTATAAAAAACTTGACGAAAAAACGCATTTGAATGACTTTACAGCCGTCTTAAACGATGTCATCCAAACACACCAACCAGAAAAAGTCATCCTTACAGAGCCAAGTGAATACCGCGTTTTAGAAGAAGTAAAACTGTGGCAAAAAAATAGTACCCCTATAGACATACGTCAAGACCACCGTTTTTTAGCAACCAAGGCACAATTTAATCAATGGGCCAATGGACGTAAACAATTACGCATGGAATATTTTTATAGGGACATGCGAAGACAATACAATATTTTAATGTCTGGTGATAAACCCATTGGCGATCAATGGAACTTCGATCAAGAAAACCGTCAACCGCCCAAAGCTGGTTTAGACATTCCCCAACCTTTTTCAGTGAAACCTGATGCAATCACTCATGAAGTTTTAGAATTAGTCGAAAATAAGTTTTCTGATCATTTTGGGTCTCTAGATCAATTTCATATGGCAACCACAAGACAAGGTGCACTGGATGCCCTAGACTTTTTTATCAAACATAATTTAGCACTGTTCGGCACTTACCAAGATGCCATGTTGATGGATGAGCCTTGGCTTTATCATAGCCATATCAGTTTTTATTTAAATTGCGGCCTCTTAGAACCACTTGAATGTATTCAAGCTGCTGAAAAAGCTTATCATAATGATAACGCTCCAATAAATGCTGTCGAAGGATTCATACGACAAATCCTTGGTTGGCGCGAATATATCCGAGGCATTTATTGGCATATGATGCCTGATTACACTAACTTAAATTTTCTCAACGCAAAAAATCCATTGCCTGAATTTTATTGGAATGCTGAAACAGACATGCGCTGCTTACAGCAAAGTGTCAAACAAACCATAGACCATGCTTATGCACATCACATTCAAAGACTCATGGTGCTAGGGAACTTTGCCCTTTTAGTAGGCATTGATCCTAAGTACGTCAATGAATGGTTTTTAATTGTATATGCAGATGCCTATGAATGGGTTGAACTACCCAATGTGTCAGGCATGGCTTTATTTGCTGATGGTGGGGTTTTAGGCTCAAAACCTTATGCTGCAAGCGGGGCTTACATCAATAAGATGTCAAATTATTGCAAACACTGTGTATATAAAGTAAGCGACAAAACAGGGCCAACCGCCTGCCCTTTTAATTATTTATACTGGGATTTTTTAGATCGAAATAAAGAAGTTTTAGCTAAAAATCCTAGAATGAGGCTCATCTATCAAGCCTATCACCGCATGTCCGACGAAAAAAAAGAAACCATCAAAAGTAGTGCAAAAAGCTTTTTAAACATTATTTTTCACAAATAAACTACATAACTTGTCTATAATTATTTTTATAGGAAATTTGTATGTGTCGTTTTACAGCTTATAGTGGCAAAAAAAGTTATTTTTTAGATGAGGTATTAATTAATCCATCTAACTCTTTACTCAATCAAAGTCTTCATCCCAAAGAAAGCAGACATCACATCAATGCAGATGGTTTTGGGGTATCTTGGTTCAACGATAAACATAATAAAATAGGCTCCTATAAATCGTTTAGACCTGCCTGGAATGACCCTAATTTTTACAATATTATTCACATGATTGAAACCAATGCATTCTTAGCGCATATTCGTGCAGCAACTAGAGGAGATGTCAGCTATCATAACGCACACCCCTTTATATATAAAAACTGGTCCTTTGTGCATAATGGTGACATTGAACATTTTAACTCTATTAAAAAAGAAGTCATTAACATATTAGATGATTCTTTATACCTTCACATCAAAGGCTCAACGGATTCAGAGCATTTATTTATGCTAATCATGCATTATCATTTTATTGAAAAAATTAAAATACCATTAGCCATAAAAAAAGCAATAGACACCGTCATTAAATTGCAAAAAGAGATAAATAGAGAAGCTACTGCCCTAGTAAATATTACAATGATTGACGGAAATGATTTATATGCAACCAAATTTACCAATGGCATGATTGATCCAAACTCACTTTATTATTGTCATAAAAAAAAGGAACAAGGATTATTTATTAGTTCAGAACCACTTCAATTTGATGACGACAACTGGGTTTCTGTTGGCAACCAACAAATGATCCACTTTAAACCTAAAACAAATAAACTAACGATGACAAAAATAAATATTTAATTTTTATAAAAGCTCTTATAACATAAAAGTAATAATTTGGAGTTTGATATGATTTTAATGGTGACACAATGCTTTCCCCCTAATACTGGTGGCATTGAGAAAGTTATGTCTGAGCTTGCCTTATTATTAAACGCTGAAAACACCATTGAAGTCATTACTAAAAATACTAAAGATGCTAAAAACTGGGATATCCACCAAAGCTTTCCTATTACGCGAATTTGTGGCAATAAGTTTTTACGTCAGTGGCGAATCAAAAAACTCCTCAAACAAAAAATCAAAGCATCTACTGTCAAAATCATTATCACAGATAGCTGGAAGAGCGCCAAAACCATCATGCCCATTGCCAAAAAACATCAACTACCTGTCATTTCACTGGCACATGGCAACGATGTTCTAACTAAAAATAAAGCATCAAGAATGTATAACATCAAACACACACTAGACGCCTGTCAACATGTAGTGGCTGTCTCTCATGCGACTAAAGAGATGGTTTTATCACTTGGCATTTCAAATTGTTCCACTATCCACAATGGCATCAACATAGATGCATATTTAAATGATGATAAAAAGATTTGTTTCAAAGCCCCTCAGTTATTGACCGTTGCAAGGCTTGAGCCAAGGAAGGGACAGGACCGAATCATTCAAATCTTACCTGACCTTGTAAAACACTACCCAAATATTCACTATCACATTGCAGGTACAGGTCAATACGAAGCACAATTGAAATTACTCGCAAAAACATTAAACGTTAGTGAGCATGTTACATTTCATGGATATGTCAATGATGAACAAAAAAAAGCACTTCTACGACAGGCTGACTTATTTGTGATGCCTGTTAGGCATGACAAGCATACACATAGCATTGAAGGCTTTGGCATTAGTCTTGTTGAGGCACAACTTGCAGGCCTACCAGTGCTAACTGGACAATCTGGTGGTGTCAGTGATGTTGTCACACATAAAAAAACAGGATTTAATTGTGATGGTGATGATACCTCAGCTGTCTTAAATGGCATCCTTGAAATTCTTGACAATACTGACCTTGCTTTGACATGTGCAAAAGAAGGACAAAAAAATGCTCAAGAAAAGTTTTCACATCAATTTATGATTAAGCAATATCAAAAACTCATTCACCAAATCACCATTTAAACTTTGATCCAAGTTTGAAAATTGCTATTATCATTGTATGGATCCCAAACAACACATACTTGACACGCTTGATGCGTTAATTTCATCTCTTAATGATGACACCAGCACTCTTGGCACAGACATCATTGCTAAAACCATTGATTTTAGTAAATCCTTACATGCGATCGTTCCTGATCCAGTGGATCTTGAACAAGATAAAACATACTTACTGCCTGATAATGATTTGTTGTGGCAAAGCGGCATACCTACTTTAGCCGTCATGCATCATTTTTTTGAGGATCAACCGCATTTAAATTTAAAACTGTCACATGCACAACTTGGACAAGCTTGGGTCAGTTATGCTAAAAAAATTAAAAACTTTATTGAACGTACCGTCAAACCAGGTCTTAGCAATATTTTACGTCATAATAAAATAGCATCTCCTTTTGAAATTAGTGAGATGTGCTTAATTTGGGATTATGTCATTCATCATCATCGTGTTTCATTAATGACGGAGCATTTGGGCTTACTTGACCAAATAGACTGGGCTTCTTTAACCGATCGTTATGTATTTATCATGCAAGTCATTACCGTAGGTGAAGCGTTTAAAGGCATGCCCAATAGCTTATACCTACACATAATGAAAGTGCTTACAAAAATATTAAAACTATCTGAATCCGATGCCAACCAACGAATCAAACTGATCATGACCT
>JAQWRO010000122.1 GCA_029243665.1 Gammaproteobacteria bacterium | reverse complement strand
TATTGAATCGAAGCACCCAACAGCACAAATCGAGCATGAAGCGACTACTTCTAATATTTCAGAAGAAGAACTATTTTATTGTCGTCAAAGAGGTTTAACAGAAGAGCAGGCCATCAATTTAATTGTGAATGGTTTTTGTAAAACAGTATTTAAAGAGCTGCCAATGGAGTTTGCCGTTGAAGCACAAAAATTAATGGAAATCAGTTTAGAAGGAAGTGTAGGATAAAAAATGTTTTCAGTTTCAAATTTACATGCATCAGTTGATGATAAAAAGATTTTAAAAGGCATCGAAATTGATGTAAAACCTGGAGAAGTACATGCCATTATGGGACCCAATGGTTCAGGTAAAAGTACTTTGGCTAATTTAGTTGCGGGTAAATATGGTTATACATTAAATGAAGGGTCAATCACATTCAATGGCCAAGATATTTCTGATCTTGAGCCAGAAGAAAGGGCTTGTTTGGGCATCTTTTTAGCTTTTCAGTATCCTGTGGCTATCTCAGGTGTAAATAATATGGTTTTCCTACAAGCAGCGCTCAATTCTGTTAGGAAAGCGAGAGGTGAGTTGCCTTTAGATGCCATGGATGCCATTGCGTTTATTAAAGAAAGAATGAAGTTGGTTGAAATGAAATCTGATTTACTTCAGCGTAGTTTAAATACTGGTTTTTCAGGTGGTGAAAAAAAACGTAACGAAATTTTGCAGATGCTTGTTTTAGAACCTAAGCTCGCGATCCTAGATGAAACGGATTCAGGTTTAGACATCGATGCGCTTAAAACAGTATCAGATGGTGTCAATCATATGAGAAGCCCCAATCGTTCGTTTATCATTGTTACTCATTATCAAAGGTTATTAGATCATATCAAACCTGATTTTGTGCATGTTTTAAAAGATGGTAAAATCATTAAGTCTGGTAACTACGAATTAGCCTTGAAGCTTGAAAAAGAAGGCTATGGTTGGTTAGACCAATAAAGGCTTTATATGACTGACTCAATTATTAAGCAATGCTTACAAAAAGATTATGCTGGCAATCACTTAGATGGTTTGAAAAGCTTATGGGAAGATGCTACTTGGCCATCGAGCAAACAAGAAATTTGGCGCTATGCTAAATTGCAATGGTTAAATGAGCCATGGGAATTGGTTACCCGAAAAGAAACCCAAGAAGCTTATAATGTACATTTAAAACAGTATGATTTGTCATCCAATGAGACTGATTTAGTTTGTATACAAGGAAAATTTTTACCTAACTCGGTGGATGAAATATCTTGTTTTTCGCATGGTCATTTAGATGCCAACCATGTCAGATGGTCGGATGATTTTTTTAATCAACTAGGTTGGTTAGGATTAAGTGACTGGGCTAATATTGAAGTAGCTGAAGGCAAGCATTTAGATCAGCAATTGCATTGCATGCTTGATCAAGAAAATAAATGGCAGAACATTAAATTAACCATTAATGTTAAAAAAAATGCTCATTTACGACTAAGAATAAACACTATCTCTGTACATGCGGTCACAAACTTATCAATTAATGTTCAAGTTGAAGCAGGGGGGAGTTGTCAAATTGTCTCTTGGGCATCCCCACAAAGTAAATTGTTAATGGACCATAACGTAGATTTAAAAGATCGTGCTGAATTTCGATATGATGCCTTGAATTTTGAGGCAGCTTGGTGCCATGAACGTATCTATATGACGGTTGGATCTCATGCAAGTGCATATTTAGCGGGGTTGTTATTACCATCCAGTGGGCAAAGTGACCATAAAGCCATTCATGCCCATCACATTGCACCTGCTGGTCAAAGTATGCAAAAGTTCTATTCTGTTGCCAATGGGAATGGTTTAGCTGCTTTTCATGGAAGAGCAATTGTTGGACACGAGGCGCCTAAGACGGATGCAAGACAATTGGCTCGTGCTTTGATGTTATCAAAAGCTTGTGAAGTATATTCACGACCAGAGCTTGAGATTGATATTGATGATGTTCAATGTCAGCACGGTTCTTCAATTGGTGAGCTTGATACAAAGGCACTATTTTATTTAAGAAGTCGTGGCATCGATTTAAATGAAGCAAAAGCCATGTTAATTGAAGGGTTTATCGAAGAAATTGTCTCTGATTTAGATCAAGCGGTGCAGTCATGGATTAGAAGCCGTATTACCATACACGAAATAGGAAAAGTTTAGTATGCATAAAATTACCAATGAAGCAATTGTTAATTTTCAAAAAAAGTGGGCAGATGGTTTGATTGCCATTGGTCAAGCATTCACAAATGGTGAAGATTATAAAGCACTTGCCAGCTCATTAATCAGTGAGTTATATGGATATCAAACGGATGACGGGATCGTTCTTTTTAAACCAACCAAGGCTGCTGAAATACCCATTCGTGCTTCTTTTGAAAGTGCGTTATCTTACTTTGTAGGTGGGGATGACGATTTTAAAGAGGATCAGGGGTTTGCATTGACACCCTGGATAAATATCGAGTTTCATAATCATAATACCTATTTCCACCATGATATGGCCGTTGTGATGGGGTGTTACATGTTTACATCTGCAGCAAATGATTTAGTTAAAGTCGAATATACCTTTGGTTACGTAACGGATGAGCATGGCCAATTAAAAATTGTTTTACACCATTCATCATTACCCTATAGTAACAACGCTTAAGGTTGGTTTAAGGTTAAAAAGATATACTAAAATTATATGGAGTGATTTATGTCCGATAATCATGACAGTAATGAATTTTTTACCTCAATGCGTCAGATCCCTGACCTTAATGAACGATTACATGTGTGGCAACCGCTCATAGAGCAAGAAATCAACACTCAAGCGAATCAATCGAACCCAGCAATAGATAATTACCAAGCAACGGTCGTGCTTTATAAAATCATTTCTCCTAATTCAGCACATGTATATTTTAAGGATATTGGTTTTGATGTTAAATTATTTTTAACTCTGTTCAAATCTGAATATCAAAAACATAAAATTTGTCCAACGAAGGCTTCGCAGTATATGTCGGTTCTATCACAAGCAGGTTATTTCAATCAAAAGGATCAGAAAGAGATTCAAGATGGTTTGTCAAAATTAGAGCCAATGCTTCAGAAAACGCTATCTTCTATTTCTGTATTTAATTCAATCAATCAATCTAATGACGAATCCAATACTCAATCACCAATAGTAGCAGCTTGATAAATGTTCAACCAAAACGCTCCAAGGCGATTCAATCTGTAACTATTTTAAGTTGATAGTGCTGGGTGAAGTGTGCAAGCTAAATCAATTTCAGAAATTTTAGAAAACAATGACTTGTCAGTCATATGAGTGATGTAATGATTTTTTTCAGTGATATGGCGTATATACCGTATGACCTTTGTAAAATCTGTTTCTAACTCAAATGCATCCATGGCTTGATTGAGGGTTTGTTTATATAAAAGTAAATCTTCACTACGTTCTATTCCAAACAACCATTTGAAACTTAACCAATGTCTAGCGGATACATAGGTTGTAATTAATTGCCGTACTTCAGAGATGAAGTGTTTACGCAGTTGTATAAATACTTGAGGCTTGTGGTGGTTGGGATTAAACATGCGCTCAATTAAGTATTCTGAAATATGGTTTTTGTAAGTGAATGGTAGCAACATGTCTTTAGATGTCACAGTATATTGGTCAATAAAAATAGGTGTTAACCATTCATAAGGGTTTTCAATAGGTGTCTTGAAATGTATCAGCACCTGTTCAAGGCTTTTGACTCCGACTGGATGCTGACAGATATACCTGATTTGTTGTTGTCTTCTAGCCATTAGAGCAATGTTTTGATCATAAATATATTGGCACACATCTATCCAATGCTGAAGTGTGGTTAAATCTATTTTTTTTTCTTGATTAGAAGTGGTTTTTAACAATGCGATGAGTGAGTACAACTGAGTGTGATGAATGGTGTAGGGGGCAAGTTTTTCGATTAGAAACTCTTTTTGGCAAGGTGGCATTGATGCCATTAGATTTGCTAAATCCATCCATGGTAAAGGAATGATAGCTGTAAATATGTCTATCAGTGTATAGCTGTTATGTATCAGTAAAAAGGAGAGAAGGTCTTCATGATTAATTTGATGATTAGATTTATGAAGAAATGGCTGAATGGTGTTCATGTCAAAAGTTGGCATTTTTTTTTGTTGTTTTGTCAAAGAGATATTAGATATTATTTTTGATTGAAGGGGTCTGCTTAAGTTCGGAGGTAAAAATAAAAAAGCATAAATGAGTTGGGTTGCTTTCGTAGGTAAGAGATTTTGTAAATGATGGTGTGAAATTAGCCAACCACTAAAGAGTGGCTGATTAGGTCTTAGATAGTTATATTGAATCAAAGATTGCATCATTGTTGAAATCTTAAAAGCTTGAGGATGAATGTATGCTGGGTTTATAAAAATATCTCTTTTAAATAATTGGCTAAAGAATAGAATTTCTCTAGCCTTTTGTTTGTCTAAAAAATGAATCAATTGTTGTTTTAAAATCATATGCTGTATCACAAACAACCAATCCGATAGTTCAATGCCGATGAATTTGGGCATCGCTCTAATTTTTTGGGTATGCGCTAATGCTTGTAGCGTTTGTTGGCAAGCAGATAAGTGTGATTGTTTCTGGCCTATAATTTTTTCTTGAATGCAAGCGTGGAACAGTGTTAAAGCTTTGATCCAAGTTTCTAGGTTTAGGATGGGCTGGCTGAGAAGGTTGGTTAATTGAGTAATGTGTGTTCTAAAATTGATTTGAGGTGTCATAACGCTAACATGAATGTTTTGATTATTAATCACAATACTGTTTATTGGCTATAAAATAGGCTAGAGGCTAATTTTAATTCATGTTATAATAAGTTATATGTCTCAAAGTTTAAATTTAGAAAATATACGTAAAGACTTTAAATATCTAGCAAACAAAAAGCAGGTTATTTACCTAGATAATGCATCTACCACTCAAAAACCAGACGTTGTATTGAATGCACTATCAGACTTTTATCGTTATAGTAATGCCAACGTCCACCGAGGAGCCTATCACTTAAGTGAGGTTGCAACCGCAAAATACGATCAAGCCCGTCAAGTTGCAGCAGATTTCATTCATGCTAAAAGTTCGGATGAAATTGTTTTTGTGAGAGGTTGTACAGAAGCAATTAATTTGGTTGCATCTAGCTTTGGTCAGCAGCTTAATGCAGGTGATGAAGTCATTATTTCCGCTATGGAGCATCATGCGAATATCGTGCCGTGGCAAATGCTTTCAAAAGCAAAAGGCATAAAAATAAGAGTGATTAATCTAACAGAGTCAGGCGAGTTAGATTTACCACATTATAAATCATTGCTTAATAAGCATACCAAACTTGTTTCAATTGCGCATATATCTAACGTATTAGGTGCTATAAATGATGTTGGATTAATGATTGAATGGGCGCATGAAGTAGGTGCTAAGTTTTTGGTAGATGCTGCTCAAAGCCCTGCACACATCCAAATTGATGTCCAAGCATTGGATTGTGATTTTCTAACTTTTTCTGCGCATAAACACTATGGGCCAACAGGTGTTGGTATTTTATATGGTAAACATTCTTTGCTTGAGCGTATGGTGCCATATCAAACTGGTGGTAGCATGATTACCTCAGTTACATATGAATCTAGTGAATTTATGTCTGCGCCTCATAAGTTTGAAGCCGGAACACCAGCATATGCAGAAGCATATGGCATGTCACAAGCACTGATATATTTGAATGAGCTTGGTATAAATAATATTAAACAAGCCGAAGATGACTTAATGGTATATACCTTGGAAAAGTTCAAACAATCAGATGATTTGATTTTATATGGTCCAAAAGACAATCGTATTGGTGTTTTTTCATTTTTAGTTAAAGGTGTTCATGCGCATGATGTCGCTACAATATTAGATAGTCAAGGTGTTGCAATTAGAGCAGGGCACCATTGTGCAATGCCACTCATGCATACTTTAAGTGTGCCGGCGCTGGCAAGAGCTTCATTAGGTGTGTACAATACAAAATCAGAAATCGATCAATTGTTTGATGGGTTAAAAACAGTTAAAAAAATATTTTCAAATGAATGAACTTCTACAATTATATCAGCAAATGATCATTGATCATGGTAAATGCCCAAGAAATTTTGGTGAGCTTGAGAACCCAACTCATAAGCAAAAAGGGTTTAATCCTTTATGTGGTGACCAATTAGAAATATTTCTAATCATTGATGACAACGATGTCATTCAAGATGTTAAGTTTACTGGAGAAGGATGTGCTATTTCGATGGCGTCTGCATCCATGCTTACAGAACTGGTCAAGGGAAACCATATAGATAAGGCAAATGGTTTAGTAGAAGATTTTAATGCCATGTTAGTGACTCAAGATGTTTCAGATGAAGCTATGGAAAGACTCGGAAAAGCATCAGTTTTAGAAGGGGTGAAACAATATCCTAGTAGAATAAAGTGTGCCACTTTATCATGGCATGCGCTAAAAAATGCATGTGCAGGTGAAGGTGAGGCAACTACAGAGTGATTTTATGATGAAACAATTAAGTATATCCGAATCAGCAAGAAAGCACTTTAAAAAGATTATTGATAAGAAACAATGCAATGGTCTTGTATTTAAAGTTAAGCAAGCAGGCTGCTCTGGTTTTAAGTATGATATGGAATTTGTTGAAGATGAGCCAAATAATGTAATAAGGTTACCTTACGAAGAAGTAAACTTATATGTTGATAAGTTTAGTCAAGTAAGTTTGTCTGAAACTTCTGTTGATTTAGAGCAAGCTTCCTTGGGTCAAACAAAAGTAGTATTCTTTAATCCTCAAGCACAAAATGCTTGTGGTTGTGGTGAAAGTTTTAACATGAAACGTGGGCAAAATGAATAGTGCCAAGCATTTAGTAGGGCAGACAATCGCACTCAAAGCAGATTGTGATGCAACACTGGTTCCTGCAGGTCAGCCTTTATTGTTAACAAAAGGTACGCTGGTAAGCATTACTCAAGCATTAGGTGGTAGTGTTACTGTTCAAGTACAAGGTAATTTGGTCCTAATTCATGAAGATGCTGTGGATGCATTAGGTTTAGTTCCGAACACAACAACAATAGACGAGGCAAAAGATAAATCTATTCCTCTCGATGATCGTGCATGGGCGCTGCTAAAGACTTGTTATGATCCAGAGATCCCTGTTAATATTGTTGATCTTGGTTTGATTTATGGTTGTCAATGTATGCCTACAGAGGGTGACTTTTGCAAGGCTTTTATAGCTATGACATTAACTGCACCAGGTTGTGGTATGGGGCCTTTTTTGGTTGAAGACGTAAAGAGAAAAATTATGTTAATACCTGAAGTGAATGAAGTTGATATTGAGATGGTTTTTGATCCGCCTTGGTCGCAGGATCGGATGAGTGACGCTGCAAAATTGCAACTTGGAATTCTTTAATAAAATGTTGAATAATATGATTTATTTGTTTTTTTATTGTGCTTTTTTGCCATAATCAAACTAATTTTTAAAGAAGTACACTTTTCTATGACATGAACCTCTAATTTTGCTATACTTATTATATAGTGAAATAGGGAGGAATCTATGCAACTAGAGCTAACAGGTCAAAACCTCAAAGTAACCCCTTCAATTCGTTCTCTTGTCAATCAAAAGTTCTCGAAATTAGATAGACATATGCACAGAATGATCAGAGCACATCTCGTTTTTTCAGTAGAAAAAAACAATCACCAAATCCATGCATCGATACACATGCCTGGTCATGATGTTCATGCGACAAGTTCTACAGATGATATGTATAAATCTATTGATGATATTGTTGCTAAGCTAGATAAGCTTTTAATCAAAACCAAAGAAAGAGATTTTGATTCTTAGGCAAATGTATTACCTAAGTAAATGGCTTTAACTGAATGGCAGCTAATAATTTCTTCAGGACTGCCTTCAGCAATTAAGCTTCCTTTGTGCATGACGTAACCGCGATCACAAAACTTAAGTGTTTCTCTAACATTGTGATCTGTGATGACGATCCCAACGCCATTTGATTTAAGATCTAGTATAATTTTTTGTATATCATTTACAGCAACTGGGTCAACGCCTGCGAAAGGTTCATCTAGCATGATCATTTTAGGTTGTAAAACTAACAATCTTGCAATTTCTATGCGTCGTCGTTCACCGCCAGAGACTGTTTTCGCCATTGAGTTTGTGATGTGTTGCAATCTTAGCTTTTCTAAAGTTTCATCGACTAAGTCTAGTTGCTGACCATGGGTTAAATCCTTTCGTGTTTCGATAGCGGCAAATAAGTTGTCTTTTACTGTTAGTTCTCTGAAGACTGAGTTATCTTGTGGTAAGTAGTAAAGGCCTAGCTTAGCTCTTTGCGAAAGTGTTTTTTTACTAATGTCTACCCCATTAAATTTAATGTTGCCTGAATTGGATGCGATAATTCCAGATAAAATATGAAATGTTGTTGTTTTTCCAGCGCCATTAGGCCCAAAAATTCCAACGACTTCAGCAGTTGAGGCTTTGATAGTGACATCATTTACAATTTGATTATTACGAACAGCATAGCGTAGATGCGTTCCTTCAAGACATATACTCATAAAAAAATAACAACATTTCGATCATTGTTTGTCAACTAAAATTCATCTTTTAGATGTCTTAATGTGCTAAATACAGCCAGTCTAGATGATAATTTTGAACAATTTTTTTTAATGTTTTTATGTATGGTTGGTTGATTAAGTCTTAGAAATGGATTGATGCTTTTCTCTTTAGCTAGTGTCGAAGGTAGTGTGATACTTTGATGGTTAGCCCAGTAAATATGTTGATCAATATCAAGATTATCGGGTTCAACCATTTTAGCAAAGCGAAGGTTGTTGAGCGTATATTCGTGTGCACAGTATATCATCGTTTCATCAGGCAATTTAGAGATTGTGTCCAAGCTTTCTAGCATTTGTGCATGTGTTCCCTCAAAAACTCTGCCGCATCCAGCTGAAAATAAAGTGTCTCCAATAAATAGATGCTGACCATCATAATAAGCAATATGATCTAGGGTATGTCCTGGAACGGCTATGATATTAAATGTTATGCCTGCAATTTCTGTTTTTTTGGAAGGATTTTTAATAGGGGATTTTAAATTCAAGTTATCGGGGCCATAGATTTGAATTTTAGGATCATGCAGATAAAGATCATCTACACCGCCAATGTGGTCAAGATGATGGTGCGTAATCAATATCCCGATACATTTGAGTTGGTTTTCTGTTAAATACTTTATTACTGGTCTAGCATCGCCTGGGTCAATGATAATGGCGCCTGCTTGAGTTTCTATGATCCATATGTAATTATCTTTGAGTGCTGGAATTGCGTGGATGCTTATTTTTTGTTCATTCATATCTATAATTTTAGTATAAAGAAAAAATTAATGGTATTAAATTTACAAATTAATTCAAAGCTTTTAGAATAAAAAAAGATATGGCCGATTATAAAACAACATCCTTAGTTGAGTGGCAACAAACTGCCAATGGAAAAAGATTGATGACTTTTGAACAGACGCATCTTAAGAAGTATATTGCTAATCATTATGCAGATAGGTTATTACAAATCTCTGGTATTCCTTTAATCGAAAGAAAAGATGTATACCATTATGTTCTTCTAGAGGAGCATATGGAGTCACAGAAGGCTGCTGTACCAACGGTTAAAGCTAATATAAATTTAAAACTGCCCTTTAGAAATGAGTCTTTTCACACCATTGTTAGTTGTCATGCACATGAGCGCGTAAGCTCTTTGCCTGCATTTCTAGAAGAGGTTGAGCGCATACTGCTACCAGAGGGTAGTTTAATTATTTATGGCATTAGTTTTACAAGTATTTGGGCCATTGCGTTGATGTTTAAAATGCATTATGTGCCTTTTTGTCACCGTCTGTATAGTGATTTTGAAGTGAAGAAGCAGCTTAACAAGCTAGATTTACGTTTTCACACGATGGGATCCAGTGAGTTATTATTGTCTTTAAGGCAGAAGTATACGCTCGATTTAGCTCATCAAGCTCATTATGTGTTGATAGCAAAAAAACAGTCTCAGGTATGATGCTTAATGTGTCGTTCTGACATAATTCCATTGGTCAGTAATTGAGTAGCTATTGTGATTACAATCATAATGAGAAAGTTCTCCCATAAAAATAGACTGCCATAAAAAAGTGCATCATAACCTAAGCTTAAAAGTACAATCATAATATTTATTTGTGTGCTAATAGTGGGGCCTGAGTATTGGGTCAGGCGTATGAATAAATGATTGGCGAAAATGCTAATGAAAGAAACCATCAAAACCCAGTAGATCATGCCTGATGGGAGTGTGAATAATAGTAAGTCGTTGTTTGTATGGTTTATGATGACCATGAGAATAAAAGTTAATGTTGCGCCTATGAGGTTTTGCCAAAAAAGAACAATTTCAGTGCAGAGGGTATTGTTTTTAAGAATAATTGCTTCAAAGCTAAAGACAACGCTTGCGAGTAGAGTTAAGGGTAGATAGTGCCATGTGATGTGCTGGACATGGTTAAATTGGTTGGTTAATAAAATAACGCAGGCGCCACTAGTTAAAATGCCTATGTTTTGATGTTTGGTTGGTCTGAAATTATTTATTAGACACTCCAAAATTACAGTTGTAAAAGGAATAAACAATAATGCAATGGTAACATTGGTAATTGATTGAGATAGCAATAAGTAGTTTAAGATCGATACGCCAAGAAAGTTTCTTAAAAAGCCTAATAATGCCAACCTGAACATATCATTTTTTTGGATGGTTGCAAATAATGCTTTTTGCTTAAATGTTAAGAAAATAATTAATGTAGAACTAATGCATTGATATAAACTTACGGGCCATACGGTCCCGCCATTCAGTCTTACATATTTAACCATTGGAAAAGTTAATGACCATAGAATACTGATGGCTATGAATTTTAAAAAATTTTCGCTTTGTTTCATAATTAAAATCTATCATGTGTAGATGACTATGTTCAATAATTCAACCAAAATAAGCAGAATTTTAGTTGACTTTATTTTAATAAAGCATATTATAAAAACTCATGGAGGGGTTCCCGAGCGGTCAAAGGGATCAGACTGTAAATCTGACGGCTCAGCCTTCGAAGGTTCGAATCCTTCTCCCTCCAATGCCAAGTGCGGGTGTAGTTCAATGGTAGAACCTCAGCCTTCCAAGCTGATGGCGTGGGTTCGACTCCCATCACCCGCTCCAGCCCACATAGCTCAGTGGTAGAGCACTTCCTTGGTAAGGAAGAGGCCACCGGTTCAATCCCGGTTGTGGGCTATGTCTTGAAAAACTCCTTGCGTTTTATGAATTTAATCTGTAAAATATAACTTTAATTTTTGTAAAATTGTTTAACACCTTCATATGAATTTTTAGGAGTCAATATGGCAGCAGAATATCAAAGAACGAAACCACACGTTAACGTAGGAACAATTGGACACGTTGATCATGGTAAAACAACGTTAACAGCAGCGTTAACAACAGTTGCATCTAAGGATGAAGATAAAAAATCA
>JAQWRO010000124.1 GCA_029243665.1 Gammaproteobacteria bacterium | reverse complement strand
ATGTTAGCTGCCAAAAAAGCACTTTGCTCAGTTTTCGAGTATACGCCCAGAGCCATGAAACAAGCTGTGACTGGGCACGGCAATGCATCCAAAGAAGACATTCAAACCATGGTCCAAAACATGCTCCATCTATCTGGCCGCCCAACAGTAGATGCTGCTGATGCCCTTGGGCTTGCCATTTGTCACCAACTACATTCAAATCCATTGTTAAAAACCTAAAAAGTGGTATTTTTACATGCCATATGAGATGATATAATTAGTCTTAGAGAGGTATAAGAAATATGATTTATTGCATTCAAGGCACCGTTATTGATATTGACAGTCCATGGCTCACACTCATGACCCCTGGTGGTGTTGGTTATGAAATTGAATGTACCCAATTGCTCCTCCAAACCAAACAACTCAACGACCAGGCTACCATTTATACACAGATGATTGTAAGAGAAGATGCACAGCTGCTCTATGGTTTTGCGTCTCAAGAAGAAAAAGAAGCCTTTAGAACATTGATTAAAGTCAGCGGTGTAGGCCCTAAGATGGCGATTAATTTATTATCCAGCATAAGTCTTTCAGATTTAATCCTTGCCATCCAAAACAAAACTCCTCAGATACTTGTTAATTGTAAAGGCGTTGGTAAAAAGGTAGCTGAAAAAATTGTGGTAGAGTGCCAAAACCGCTTTACCCATCTTACCTTCCCCATACAACAAGCACCCCAACAACCGAGTGCCATGCGCCAACAACAAGACGCCTTAGCTGCTCTGATTGCTTTAGGTTATCGTCAGCCACAAATCTCGCCTCAGCTTGAAAAAGCATTGGCTTCGGGCATTGAAGATACCAGTGAGATTGTTAGATTTGTATTAAGTGAGCTACAACCACAATGATTGAAGAAGAAAGACTGATTACCGCGCAACCCATATCGCCTGAGCAACCCAATGAATATGCTATGCGCCCTACTTCCTTAGAAGCATATGTTGGACAAGATAAAACAAAGAAACAATTGCATGCAGCCATATCTGCTGCAAAAACCAGAGGGGAGTCCCTAGACCACACTTTATTGTTTGGCCCTCCTGGTCTAGGTAAGACAACGTTGGCACATATCATTGCGAACACAATGGACAGTCAAATTAAAAAAACATCAGGCCCTGCCATCGATAAAGCTGGAGACTTGGCAGCATTACTCACCAATCTACAGCCTCATGATGTTTTATTCATTGATGAAATTCATCGATTGAGTCCGCATCTAGAAGAAATTTTATATCCTGCGATGGAAGATTTTAACATTGATATCATGATCGGAGAAGGCAGTACTGCAAGATCCGTATCACTTTCATTACCACCTTTTACATTGGTGGCTGCCACAACACGATCTGGCTCCTTAACATCTCCATTAAGAGATCGTTTTGGGATTTTACTTCGTTTAGAGTTTTATAATCATGATGATTTAGCACATATGATTCATAAAAATTGCAAGAAACTCAGTATAGAAATTGATGATCAAGCAGCATTAGAGATTGCAAAGCGCTCTCGTGGCACCCCAAGAATAGCGAACCGCTTATTACGAAGAACTAGAGATTATGCCCAGCTATCTAACCATAATTGTATTGACGTCTCTACCGCAAAAATTGCTCTAGAAGCTTTAGGCATTGATGATTTTGGCCTTGATCATATGGATTGGTATTTACTTAATAACATTCAACTACATTTTTCAGGGGGACCTGTAGGTCTAGATACTTTATCGGCTAATTTAGGTGAAGAAAAACAAACCATAGAAGATGTAATTGAGCCTTATTTAATTCAACAGGGCTTTATTCAAAGGACAGCACGAGGCCGTATGATTACTGAAAAAACCAAACAATATTTACATAATAACAATAGAAAAAAAGACACCTAAAAGGTGTCTTCTTCATATTTGCCGCATTAGGAACTTGGCATCGTTGAAGTTGAAGTTGAAGTACTCGTATCAACATGACCTGTACCAAACTGGGCCAAAGATGATTTCAATATTGACGAATTTTGTGTCATGGCCTGAGTAGAAAGCTGGCCCAATGCTGTAATGGTATTAATTGACATCTCGCGTTCAGTAGTCTGGTTTAACTGATAAAGCTGATAATTAATGTCTTGTAGCAACAAAACCGCTTCTCGCAACAGATCAGTTTGTGAAAGCTCATCACTGGTACGAACAGTTTCTTGCCAGCTTAGCTGATCCTGAGACTGTCGTGTATAACGCCAAGTAGCATGATATGTTGCCAATTGAGTAGGCGTACACTTTGAAACATTACCAACCAGTGCGCGTCGATTATACATCGCCCATAAATTTGAAAATGATGCTGATCTTTGGGCAAGATAAACATTCGCAGATTGCCCGAGCTGCTCCCTAAGTTGTGAAATCGTAGCATATAAGCCTGTACGTGTAGACATTAAGTCTGTCGTATAAACATTGTCATCATCATCCTGGCAAAGTGAAGCATACACATCCGTACTACTGTTATTTTTATTACAATAAATAAATCTACCGCCATGCATATATACAGGCGTAATACTCGAAGATGAACCATCCATATTGGTTAAATCAACTGACTCAGACAATGATAATCCATCTGGAATAGTTCTATCTAAACCCACGATATAAAAATACGCGTAGTCCATTGATACTGTATCGGTTTCAGCAAAATACTTATATTCTGTATCTTGATCCGATAACGTAGGATTACATTTTTGACTACCATATTGTGATGGCAATATCACGTTATCCATGGATGGGTAAATAGATTCCATCAGTGGCATATAAGATATTAATTCATCAGAGTTAAAAACGTCACTGTAG
>JAQWRO010000118.1 GCA_029243665.1 Gammaproteobacteria bacterium | reverse complement strand
TGATATAACGCCTTGAGCATAAAGCTCTTTTTGTCTTTTAAATTCAACTTCAGCAAATGCTGCTGTGGTTATCGCTGCATCATAAGATGCTTTTTCAGAGGTGTTATCTAGATCTACAAGCAAATCACCTTTTTTTACTTTTTGACCTGAGCCAACATATATATTTGTGACAACGCCAGAACTTTCAAGTGATAAACTAGCACCATTATATGCATAAAGATTACCTGGTACTGAAAGAATGGGTTGAAATGATTCTTGTTTTACTTCTGCCATTGAAACAACGGGTAATGACTGTTGTGACTGAGCATAAACAATTGAAAATAATCCTACTAAAATCCATCTAAACATGATTCCTTTCCTCTACTATTAACTAAAGTTTAGATCAATTTTTAAAATTTGCCTATTTTTTTAATATTTTAATTGCATAGGTTTGTATGCAATGGAACGATGATCCGCAAAAAAATCCTTTTCTATCAACATAGACTTACTAAAAAGCTTATACCCTTCTGGGGCATCCATGGATTCATCTAGTGCCACATACGTTATAATATATGTTATTTTAAGCAAACTGGATTCAATGGTTTCAGAGCGTAAAATTGAATCAGCATGACACATAGACTCTAACAATATACCTTGGTTTTTTTTTATCTTCAAACATTGGAAGCGCCCACTGTTGAGAGCCTAACAGCTCATCTCTCTGATGAACCATTACATGCTGGTTATTATAAACCATAAGTACGTGCATGATTTGATGAGATTTCTGATATTGATTTAATACCTGATCTGCCATCTTCAAGTTTTTAAACAACGGATGTGATGTATAAGATTGAATAATATTCTTTGCTGCCAATGTCACAATTTCATTAGAAACTTTTCCATGTTCATATAGTTCAGCTCTAATATTAGTAGCACTGATACATTGATTTTTAGCATCAACGACCATTGGTAAATTTATTTGAGCCCATTCAGGAAAGCACTCTAAATAAAATGAACTATCATCTTTTGCAAAAACAACCAATGCTTTTGTATCCGAAACCTGTGAATGCTCAGCGATTAAGTGTTTTACTCTATTCTCCCAGTCTTTTTGATCATACAAACTATCGTACAATGATATCAGCTGAACACGGGAGTGAAGTTTTTCAGGCAATGAAGCTAAGATTATTTTGACTCGCTCATCAAATGACCAAGGATTATTAGGTAAAGGGCCAATACCGGAAGAGCCAATTAAAATAATCAACTTTTTAGCCTGAGCTAACGCCTGAATACAATTTTCAAGATGACCTTTATGGAATGGCTGAAACCTTCCAATGAATACTGCAATATCGATCAATTTACTTCCTAATATTAAGATGTCAAATAGATAATCTAAACAAAATTTATGCTAACATAACCTTCATGACAAAATCCAACTTGACCGAGACAAACATCATTAACCTATTTAAATCTTCCGCTACAACAGATCACTTTAATAATGATGCAGCCACCATTCACATTGATCATACTGCTTGCACAATCAGCCAAGACACACTGAACGAAGGCATTCATTTTGACTCATCATTTTGTTCAGCTGCTGACATTGCTCATAGAGCATTTTGTGCGAATGCTTCTGATATGGCAGCAATGGGACTCAATGGTACGCATTTAATGCAAAGCTTATCCCTACCCAAATCCATGTCTTTTGCATGGTGTCAAACTTACGCAGAAACATTGTTAATGCTTTGCAATGAAAACAATATTGAGCTGATTGGAGGAGATACATGTCAATCCAATATGTTAAGCATTACCATGACCATTCTAGACATGGCTCAAAAGCCCCATACACTGTCAAGAAGAGGTGCTAAGCCAAATGACTTCGTATACCTTAGCAAACCCACTGGCAGCGCTCATTTAGGCCTAATTGCACTACAAACCAATATAACTGTTGATGAAACCTTCTTAAAAGCTTATTTGCGTCCGAACCACGAAGCCAACCTAGGTCAATCCTTATTGGCCGCATATCCACAACTGTGCTGCATGGATGTTACGGACGGTTTATATCAAGATTTAGAAAAATTATGCAAACTTAACCAAGTCAATGCATGTATAGATATCGATGCCATCCCAGAACACCCTTCATTTCAATCTAGCTGCCAAACACTCAATCTATCTATTCCTGAGACGAAAATCATTGGTGGTGAAGACTATGCATTATTAATGATAGGGCCTGAAAATTTAGCACATATGGTTGATGCTAATCTCTATAAAATTGGGATGATCACTGAACAAAGCTCAATTCCACACATCACATGGCAATATCAGAATAAGTCATTTGCACCAAGCGCCAAAGGCTTCAGCCACTTTCCTGATTAATTCGTTCAATGGCTTTATAGATGGTTTGTTTTGAGACACCCGTATACTCTCTAACGACTTCTACCAGTTTTTTACCATGCAAATATGGCATTAAAACCTTCAACAAATCGGTCATTTCATGGTGTCGATGCCTCGACTCAGCCCCCTGGATCAGAAATACAATTTCTCCCCTATCTTGCCGATCACGATGAACCCACTGATACAATTGTCCCAATGGCAATTGTTTAATTGTTTCAAATTGTTTGGTTAATTCTCGGGCAATGACAGCGATGCGCATCAATCCAAAGACCTGGATGCTATCCAGCAATGTTTGCTGAATACGATGCGGTGACTCATAAAAAATCAACGTCCTAGTATCAAGTACTAACCGCTGCAAACATTTAACCCTTAGGCTTTGTTTTGCAGGTAAGAACCCTTCAAATGAAAATTCATTGGTTTCAAGCCCACTGGCACTTAAAGCGGCAACCATTGCACAAGGTCCTGCAATAGGAATCACTTGAATGCCCTCAAGCTTAAGTAAACGTACCAAGTTAAAACCTGGATCACTGATTAAAGGTGTGCCAGCATCACTAACCAAAGCAATATCTTTACCTTGACTGAGCAACTGAAAAAGGTATTTTGATTTTTCTTTTTCATTATGATCAAAGAATTTATCCAGCGGTTTTTTTATGTTATAGTGTTGCAATAGTTTAGTGGTATGCATCGGATTTTCACAGGCAATCAAGTCGACTGATTTTAAAACATCAATCGCATGAAATGAAATATCCTTAAGATTACCAATAGGTGTTGCAACAATGTATAGTTTTCCAGACACGAGGTTTATTATGAACAAAAAATTTAACTTTGCCAACGTATTTAGCTTATCATGCATGATTATTCTAACCGTTTTACCCGGGTGCTCATCTGAATCTGAGTCAACAATACAAACAGAAAAAAAAGCAGATACCATTAGTATTAAGGATCAATTATCCGCCCTACAGTCGGCCAACAAAACACTCTATACCAATCCAAAAGCAGCAAACAATGTTGCAAACGAGTCAGAAAACTGGAGCCTTGAAGGAGAAGCCCTAGCACAAAAACAATGGCTTCATATACAACAACAAGCAAACCGCGGTGATTATGATCAAGCATGGCGAATGATTCATGAGATTAATCATGTGCAATTACCTAAAGCCACCCAAGCAGAACTTTCAACGCTATATTGGCAATTGGCTACGATGCTGAATATTTGTCCCCAACGTCAAGGCACTCATATGCAGCAATTCAACTATCTAGCAGCAACTAATAATACACAGTGTGATCAATTCATCGAAAATGATTTGAAAACATTAATGCCTTTAGTGAATGATATTAATTCACCAGAGTGGGCTAAAAATTTAAACGCTTGGCATGAACAACACACTTCACATTGGGCCAATGAATTTATCAAATGGCATAAACTTAAAGATGCAAACCATACTCAGAAACAAATTGCTATTATTCTTCCGTTGAGTGGTGAATTTGCTAAAGCTGGAAAAGACATTGAAGATGGTATGCTATCGATTCAACCTTTCTTGAGCCAAACGACCCTTTCCTTCCACGACACAAATGAACTGGGAGTACAGGAAGCATATGATCAAGCGCTCAAAACCAATCCATCCGTTATCATTGGGCCTTTAACCAATAAAGACATGCAATCTTTAACTATCGATAACAGCACACCCATGCTTGCATTTGCACCGCCAAAATTTCCTCATAAAAACATTACCCATATGGGACATGACCCATACCAAATTCCAAAGTTATTATCTTTATCTAAGAAACTTGGGCACGAACATTGAGTTTGGTTAACAGATCCTGTGTTTACTAATATGCAAAGCTACTGGCCGAATAGT
>JAQWRO010000103.1 GCA_029243665.1 Gammaproteobacteria bacterium | reverse complement strand
GAAATATCTTCTGCGAAAATTTGTGATATTGTTAACATTAAAAGGCATATATATTTCATGTCATTTTCCTTTCAGCCTATGTGCTAAAACCTTTTTCTAATAAACCCAATGTACGCTCAGAGATCAAGCCTTCATCATAACGTCGCTTAGCATCATCTACAATGGTTTGATTTCTATCAGTTACAATTTGTCTTGCAACATCAGCTACACGGTCAACATCACTTGAAAGCAAGTGATCTCTTATGTCTTGGTCCAATGCGAGATACTCTCTTAAAGCAACCCTTTGACCATTGGTTGCAGGAACAAGCATCTGCCAAACAATCAAACGTGTTGTCTCAATAATATCAATACTTTTTGCATAACGTTCTTGCTGCTCAAAGCTACTAACCAATCGCCGCACTGTTTCACCAACACCATTACTATGCACAGTTGTATACACTGGATGACCTGTCAATGCTGCTTCTAAAACAGCATTAATGGTTTCTGAATCCCTACTCTCCCCAACCAATATGAGCCTTGGCTTTCTTCTCAATGCGTTACGAACACCTGCTGCAAAAGAAGGAATATGTTTAGGCACCTCTGATTGACTCACAATTGAAGTAGGCTTATTCACATTATCAAATACAAACTCAATTGGCGCTTCATATGTAAGCACTTTTCTATTTGATTCAGGATCCTCAACAATGTCGCGAATAATCGATGCAAGCAATGTGCTTTTACCTGAACCAGTTGTTCCGGTTACATATACAACACCATCTTGAGGCTTAATCGACTGAATAATATTTTCTGGCAAATCTAGCGTTTTTAACTCAGGCGGATCAGTTGGAATACTTCTTAATGTGATTTGAATGCCATCATGGCCATTTATCAAACAAGCAGTACCATTAACTCTAAATCTAAATCGCATATAACGATTGGGCCTAAACTCATACTGTGTATCAATGTCGATGCCTGTAAGCAATTGTGTTGTACCATTAGGCCCATAAATCGAATTTAATAACTGACCTACTTCATTATTAGATAAAACACGATTTGTAATACGCTGAAGCTTACCATAAATTTCAGCATAAATGACTTCACCTGTTTGAATAGTAATATCAGATGCATTTAAGTCGCAGCAATGGGCTAAGATAAGATCTATGTCTTCTTTGGTTTGAACTCGAACAGGTTCATTAGGAATGATAAACGCTCGGTCCTCATTCACAGCTACTTACCTGTGGATTTAACAACTGCAAATCTGGTTGGGGTATCTTTACCTTTAACTACAACTGGCTTCCATTTACCTGTTGATGTATTCAAGTCAGAGCGCGCTGTAATCCTGAGGACTTGATCATTTAATCTCAGTTTTGACTTGTCTCCAGTCACGCCAAGAGTATCTTTGCCAACCATAGGTTCTGAAACCATATTTTGAGCAAGTAATTCATGATATAAAATAATACCTGTATAATCTTGTTGCAATAAACTTAGATTCTGAGTAGCAATATCAGTCATTTGCTGTTTTCCTTGATACCACCCTTTCTTAACAGCTTTTACCCACTGACCATACTCTTCATCGGTTGTAGGCCACAAGTGTTCATCAGGTAAATCCGGACGCTGTATATTAACCATAATATAGTCACGCCATGATGGGGGTGTCGTTACGAAATGTGCAGGCTTAAGAATTTGAATTGTTCTATCTGCTAGACGTAATGACTCAAAACCGTCTGCAGCCATTTCTTTCCTAGTTTGACGAATTACAGGTGGAAAAACATTATGTGATAATATGAACCTGTTAAAATTATAAATTTGATCCATTTGTGGAGCAGAATCAGCAACAACTTGGTTAAATCTTGCTCCATAGAAAGCAAGCGCACTTTGCGCACCATACGATAAGCCAGCTTCTTCCATGGTTCTTTTCCTGACGACCCCTTGCTGAGCATCTGGATCTGGGCTCGATGAACAACCTGCCAAAAAAACTATGACTAATGCCGATACAAGCCACTTACGCATCATAAATACCTTAATTCAATAAGTTTCTCTGCCGGATTAAGCGTTAACTCAGCATGATTTTGTATTTGAAAAGTAATGTCTTGCACAATATCAGCCAAATAAGCATTTTGTCTATTGACGTTTACTAAAACAGGCACAACGGGGATCTGGCCAAGTGTATTTACACGATAATGGCTTTTCTTTGCTAGAGAGTTTAAAACTGGTTCTACAGGACCAACCCAATCCACAGAAACCATTTGATCCATGCCAACCTTAACTGGGTTTGGTGCAGGCTTACGTCGCAATGCTGGCTTGGAAGCTCTCTCGACTTCTGCTAATGTTTGAATGGCATCAGATGATGACATTGCAGTCTGACTTATGAGATTGCGGTATTCCATTTCACTTCTATCGTTACTCGCCTGAGAAACGCTTTGTGAAACGGGTTGTTTTAAATCATCAATGGTGTAAGATGTTTTAGTCTCTTTAGGCAAAACACCACACCCTGAAAGAAACAAAACTGTACAGAGTATCCAACCTTTCATCTGAATGTACCTTCCTTATATAATCATTATTGAACCAAGAAGGTGCCAACGTGTCAAGCACATATTCATGCTTCTTTTACTAAATCAACTCTAGATATTTTTTAGATTCAGTGCAGCTTGGGTTTATTTTTAATGCTTTTTCAAAAACTTCTTTGGCTTTAACTGGTCTTCTTTGTTTGTACAAAACTACACCCTCTCTAATTAAAACATCGTATTGAGAGGGGACTAAATGTCTATATTTTTCTATAAGGTCTTTAGATGCTTCAAGTTCACCACATAAAACAAGCAAATCTAAAACAGCATAAAAATACATAAGTCTCGCAGGATGCCAATAAAATGTTTCAATCACTTTTAATAAAATCGGTCTCAGCTCATGAATAAGCTCACCATGTAGTTTAATCTGATTCACAAAAAATCCTGAAATTCTCGACATCATAGCCTCATCATATTCAGAACATTGCACATAAAAACAAGCATCCTCGAAAGACATTTCTGGCTGTCTCTCATAGACCATAAATAATTTAAACACCATATTCCACGATGGTCCAGACAATGCCATTTCAACCATTCGTTTCTGCTGATCATGCTCAGCATTGATTCCAAAAACTACAAAATGCGAATCATCATGATCATTCTCGTTCACCACAAAAAAACCATTCATTTCAGATGTTACCCAATGCTTGATCATATCAAAGTTCACCATTGTTGCCATTGCACCATCACAACGGTATGCGTAATCATCTGCATAATTAATTTTATTTTTTTCTACAAAGCCTTTGTCATTCACAAAAAAATAGGTAGCTTGATTTGACTGGTAAAACTGAGCTAACAGCTGTTTGACTGCCAAAGGCACCAATACATGATCAGTAACACCTTCATAAGGCTTGAGCATTGCCAACTCTTGATCAGTAAGGTCACAAGGTCTCGACTCAAAACTAAGTTTAATATCCACAAAGCCATCCACTTTGTTTTTTTTCTTATCCGTTGCAAGATAGGCTCTTTGCCATTGACCGTCAACAAATTCAAAGCCATCATTAGGTAAAGAATCAAAAAAATAATTTGCAATAACAAAATTCACGCCATCAAATTCATAAGCATTTTTCAGCTCATTCACATCATCCAAAGGCAACCAATTGACATCCAGACCTTGCCACTGAGGCAATGATTTAAGGTAATCTAGGTTCGAAACAATAAAATCCGATATGGTCAAGACAAAATCAACCTGCAATAACTTAAGTCGCTGATATAAAAAATAACCAAACATCCCATGCCCTGAGCCAAGCTCAATCACTTGAATTTTTTGTCCTGGATGGAGCTTCGATAGATTAAAAATCATGTCAGCAACCCAGTTGGCCATAAACTTATTAGACGTATACAAAAATGGTACATAATTCCATGCACTTTCACCCGAATTCGCGTAATATATTTTCTGCTCACGCCATATTGGAGCGGCTACCAAGGGATGGAAATTTTTATTAATCATATTCAACATACCTTTTTTTAACTATGTTCTGCTTATACATATCATTTACAATATACGATTTCTTAGCTAATATAAAATATAGATAGGAAAATTTTTATGGCTAGCTTACCTCCTCCTGACGCCTCATGGCGAGATTCTTCAAGACCAGCTAAATTCTGGATCTTTGAATCATATACTATATTCCCAGTTTTGTTAGCTTTATATAATATTCAATTTTGGACACTTGCATTGGCTTTCACAGTTATTATTTTCTTAACCATCTTAAGCTACTATGGCTTCACCCTACAGGTGTTTGGCAGACTAATTAGAAACCTTATCTCCGGCCCTCGTAAAAGCGCCGTATCATGGTGGGCATAATGAAACAATTCACAGAACAGTGCATCGCATTAGCAAAACATATGGATTGGCGATTTAAACTAAAGGGCTCTAATATAACGCACGAAGAAGTTTTTTCTGAAAAAGGCTTGCTTCCTGGCATTGTTAAAAAAGCAAACCAAATGGCTTTACTCTGTGCAGGCGTAGACCTAGGCGCAACGCTTTCTGAAGAGAAGGAAAGCACGCTAGGTAAAAGCGTTAGCTTTGAAAACGATCAATTATCTTTGGCTGCAATGTTATTTATTAAAGACCAAATCATTGAAATGAG
>JAQWRO010000095.1 GCA_029243665.1 Gammaproteobacteria bacterium | reverse complement strand
TTCATTTGAATGTACCTGGTTATCCAACAAAAAAATAATTGATGCAACAACCATAGGTGTTTGTATGACTTGAATCAACCAAAACCACCAATCTCTAGCAAACACTTTCATTTCAGTATAAAACAATTTAAACATCATATGGTTCCAATTGAATTACATTATTGAGAGAAGCTTGGTGCGATGTTTCCAAAATTGAAACACCATTAGCAAGCAAAACACTGATCACTTTTTCAATATTTTTCTTATAATGCGTATCTTGATGACTAGATGGTTCATCCAACAAAACAAGTTTTAATGGAAAACAAAGTAATAATAATAAACAAGCTCTTTGCCTTTCACCTTGTGACATTTGAGAAAGTTTTTTTACCATTAAATGTCCTGGTATTAAAAGGGAAGATATTTGACTACAATAAGATGGTGTTTTTGATAAACTTGAAAACAAATTTAATTGTTCACTTAAAGTTAATTGCTCATACACTTTCATCTTATGTGGCAAGTAACCAATTTCATTTTTAGATATATGGTATATTATCTCACCCTCATCAATAACAGATGAATGCAAGGCATTTAGTAACGATGATTTTCCCACACCATTAATGCCAACAAGCTGATAGCGTGATCCGCTCATAATCTCAAAACTGATTGGGCAAAAGAGCGGTCTTACATCATTAATCAAAAGAATTTGTTTTGCATCCAAAAGTATTTGTGACATAATCGGATTATAAATCAATTCACAATCATACGCTAATGAAATTACACAAATCCCTCAATACTTATGCAACAGTGATGACATCTTTAAGCTCAATGCTTGGATCAGGATGGCTATTTTCATCTTTTATTGCAGCCCATCTTTCAGGGCCACTATCTATTTTAGCATGGCCTATTGGTGGACTTTTAATTTCACTAATAGCACTTTGCTTCTCTGAGCTTTCCTCTAGCTTACCTATCACTGGAAGCATTGCACGCTATGGTCAAATTTCTCATGGCCCAATTGTTGGATTTATAATAAGTTGGCTTGCATGGTTAAGTCTTGTTGCCGTAGCCCCTACTGAAGTACAGGCAACCTTGATGTACTTTTCAAGTTATTTTGATGGACTTTCGTATATTGAGAATGATTTACTAGTCTTAACTTTCAAAGGGAAATGCGTCGCTATTGTTCTATTATTCTTTTTCACACTCATTAATTACTTTGGCATAGAGTTTATATCAAAGCTGAATAATGCTTTTGCTATTTGGAAAATTATTATCCCGACTTTAACTAGCATCATTCTAATAAGCACCCACCATAATTTTGATCATTTAACAATACACTCAACACAAACATCCCTCGACGGCCTTTTCGAAACCATTTCGACAGTTGTAATTTTTTCATACTTAGGATTCAAAGAGGCAACCGAATTTGGTGAAGAAATCAAAAACCCGCAATCTTCTATTCCAATTGCAGTTTTAGGATCAGTTTTCTTTGCGGTTGTTTTTTATATGCTCATTCAATTTGCTTTTGTGATCAGCATTCCAGACGCATGGATTAAAGATGGCTGGCATCAGATCAATGTCAATGGCTTAGCTCCCTTTTCAAATCTCGCTGTCTCACTGGGCCTAGCTTACCTAGCAAAAGTTGTCATAGCAGATGCAGTAATAACCCCATTTAGTGCGATTATTATATACACATCGATTACTGGACGAGTAACCTATGCCATGAGTAAAAATTCATATATACCTAAGTTTTTTTCAAAACTTAATATGTTTGGTATTCCTTTTAACGCAATCATGCTAAATTTCACCATGGGGTGCCTACTGTTTTACCCATTACCTAGTTGGCAAATCCTCTTAAAATTTCAATCAATTGCTATGATTGTTGCTTACTTAATTGGTCCAATAACTTTAGTGATTTTCAGGGAAACGTCTCCACAACTTAATAGACCATTTTTACTTCCATATAAAAATTTAATTCCAATCCTAACATGCTTTGCATGCACTATGATCATATACTGGTCTGGTTATGTGGCAATCAACCTTTTGAATAACGCTATCTTGATTGGCTGCATCATCTTCATTGGATTACTATATATTACAAAAAATAAGATTCTGACAAGGCAATGCCTCATGCAGTCCATGTGGATGATTATTTACTTGTTAGGCATGCAACTAATTTCGTATGAAGGAAGTTTTCATCATCATGATAATTTATTAAGTTCTGGTGTAGAATATATATGCTTATTTTTACTAAGCAGCTTATGCTTCTTCATTGCAAAAAAATGGCATAAAGATAATGATATCATTAATCAAGAGATATGTGACATTATTAAGAATTAATCAATTGGATCTGGGCCAATATACTCTGCCAAAGGTCTAATTAATCTATTATTAGCACGCTGCTCTAACACATGTGCAGACCAACCAATAATTCTTCCAAATACAAAGATAGCAACAAATAAATTCGGCTTAATATTCATTTGCTCATATAATACTGCGGTATAGAAATCAACGTTTGAAATTAATTGTTTCTCGTCCATCATAATGCGTTCAATCTCTTTTGCAATATCAAACAAATCTGTGTGTGGCAAAGAATCTAATATAGAATACAACTTATGTGACCTTGGATCTTTAGTTTTATAAACCCTATGACCAAACCCCATTAGTTTCTCTTTGTTAATCAGTTTCTGCTTAATACCCTCTTCTACTGATGCAATATTATCAAAGGATTTAATTAAATAAAGTGCTTGCTCATTGGCTCCGCCATGGAGTGGCCCTCTTAAAGTTCCTATGGCACTACAAATTGCCGAATACATATCAGATAAAGTTGCGGATGTAACACGAGCAGCGAATGTTGACGCATTAAATTCATGCTCGGCATATAGAATCAATGACTGATTCATTGCATCTACAAACACATCATCAACATCACTATCACAACAGGCTATACAAACGGCTTCTGCAATAGATGCATTTTTTGGAACTGATTTTCCACGCCATATAGCTAAGAAACGTGGCAAAAGAACCATTAATCTATTTGCAATTACAAGACCGTGATAATCATCATTTTCAGGCTCAAAAATACCCAGCAAGGAAACGCCTGTTCTAAGTACATCCATTGCATTTGCATCTTCTGGCAAACCTCTTAGTGTTTTTTCAACATCAAAAGGAATATCGGTAAGCAATACCAATTCTTCAGTGTAGGCACTAATTTCATCATCAGAAGGTACATGCCCCTTTAACAATAAAAAAGCTACTGCCTCAAAGCTATACTTATCTGCTAACTTACAAGCATTATAACCTCTATAATATAACTCTTCACTTTTTCCGCCTAATTTGCATAGCGCGGTTTCGCCAGCTGTTACATTTGCTAATCCTTTTTGACTCACAAAAACTCCTTGCTTAATTAATATATCTATTTAATCGTTGTGTAAGATTAAGTTTATCTTTTATTCCTCTATTATAACTAAATTATAGGAAGAAAACAAAAATTTATCTTGAATTTTTAATGTATTAGTTTATCAACTATCCTTGTTTAGATATTATTTGTCAGGTATCATCAGAAACACATGTCTAATAACAATTTTAAATTCAAACATTTCCTCAATGGCATTTGGACACTATCTATGTTTGATGACTTAAATGTTGCATACAGGAGCCTCAAATCAGTTTCAAGCATATATGGTTATTTATTTGCAATCGCGATTGTTTTAATTACATACTGCATTGGTTCACAGCATCATTATACAAACACCTCAGAACAAATTATTATTTATAGCTTTATAGCTTTAACAGCCATTAATATAAGCTCACTTATATATGGTGTATATTCTGCCATGTTACTAATACCCCCTACTATTTCATGGTTATCTAAAATCAGTGTCATGGGTGTTTTATTATGTTTGTTTATATTTTGCTCATACACTTTAGATAAATATACAAAGAACTATAAAGCTTCTTTTAAGTTTTCAATTCTTGACTCACTTGTCATCGGTCTGACTGGAATATCCATTATTGAAGACATCTATTTCTTAACCCTTAACACACATATTCTTCTAATCACGCTATCATTACCACTTCATTTAACCACAACAATATTCACAATTATCAGCACACTTTTCATCGGAGGAACCATTTTTTATCTTGTATGCAACACAATAACTTATGAAGCATTTAATAAGGCAGATTTTGTAACATTGTTATTAATCACAATTGATGCAGTAGTTAAGACAATGTCAATGTGCACTGCATTTAGCTGTCTTTGGTTTAATATTTCAATACTGCCTATTACATATTTGCCACTAGCAGCAGCGGCATCATTATTTTTAACAGGTATGTTTTCATATATATATTATATGCTTGATTATAATTTCAACCTTATCAATAAAAAAGAAGGTCTGGGCATCCGTCACGATCAACCTAATCCAATTACATCTTTAAATATGAATAAAACAAACACGGAACAAAAAATAAAACTTTCAATCAAAGAAAATCCAAATAACAACAATGAGCGCCTTCCTGCCATAAAAAAAATAACTGCTTAAGCAAGGCCTAAGCAGTTATTTAATGACTAACTAATCTTTAGCTGAAAATCAAATTACACGTCGTCCCAATCGAGTGCCCCACCCGTTTGATACTCAGTAACCCTGGTCTCAAAAAAGTTCTTTTCTTTTTTAAGATCCATCATTTCACTCATCCATGGAAATGGATTTTCTTTTTGTGGGTATTGCTCCGGCAAACCAATCTGCTGCAAACGTCGGTTTGCGATAATATGCAAGAAATCTCCTAACATATCTGCATTCATCCCTAATATGCCATCATTTATGGTATCTTTAGCATACTGATGCTCTAACTCAACACCTTGCTTAATAAGATTGATAACTTCCTTTTTAAAGGATTCAGTCCACAAACCTGGGCTTTCAAGTTTAATTTGATTAATCATGTCAATACCAAAGTTCATATGCATGGACTCATCTCTTAAAATATATTGGAATTGCTCAGCAGTACCTACCATTTTATTTCTTCTACCCATTGATAATATTTGAGTAAATCCAACATAGAAGAAAATCCCCTCAAACACAACATAGAATGCAATCAGGTCACGCAACAAGCGTTGATCTGCTTCAGGTGTTCCTGTTTTAAAAGTTGGATCTGATAAACTATCAGTAAATGGCAAAGCCCAGTTAGCTTTTGTTGCAACTGATGGAATTTCACGATACATATTAAATGTTTCAGCTTGATCTAACCCAAGGCTCTCAATGATGTGCTGATATGAATGGGTGTGCAAAGCTTCTTCAAACGCTTGTCTTAATAAGTACTGACGACACTCAGGATTTGTGATGTGCCTATAAATTGCTAAGACTAAGTTATTAGCCACTAGAGAATCAGCAGTCGCAAAGAACCCTAAGTTACGCTTGATAATAACTCTTTCTTGATCAGTCAAACCATCTTTTGAACGCCATAAATCAATATCTGCAGTCATATTAACTTCATTTGGCATCCAGTGATTTGCACATCCGACCAAATACTTTTCCCAAGCCCATTTATACTTAAAAGGGACTAGCTGGTTTAGATCGGCTCGACAGTTGATCATCATTTTGTCATCAACTGTAACGCGTCTTTCTACTTTAAAATCTTCTACTGTACTTTCTACAACTGACATAGTTGAACTCCTATTTTATTGACATGCTTCACAATCAGGATCATCAATACTACACTGTTTAGGCACAGCATTTAATTGACCATCCGTCACCGTTGCTCTTTCTGGTGCGGATGCACCAAGACTTCTTAAGTAATACGTTGTTTTCAATCCTTTCATCCACGCATACTTATAAATTTTATCTAATTTCTTTCCTGATGGTTGATTTATGTACAAGTTTAAGGACTGAGCTTGATCAATCCACTTCTGACGTTTGGAAGCACAATCAATTAACCACTCTGGCTCAATTTGGAAAGCTGTTTTAAATACTGCTTTAATTGACTCAGGCACTCTTTGAATATCCGTTAAATCACCATTGAAATATTTGAGATCATTTACCATGGCCTCATCCCATAATCCTTCTTTTTTAAGTGCCTCAATCAAATATTCATTTATCATTGTAAACTCACCTGATAGATTGGATTTCACAAAAAGATTTTGGTAAGTAGGTTCAATCGATTGTGAGACACCACAGATATTTGCAATGGTTGCTGTTGGCGCTATTGCCATAATGTTAGAATTTCTTACACCATGTTCAGTCACTTGCTTTCTAACAACATCCCAATCAAGTGATATAACATCGTCTTGCTGACAAGCTAAATGTTCTGGTCTAGTGTTCTTCAAAAGCTTAATAGAATCTACTGGCAATATACCTTGATCCCACAAAGATCCTTTATAACTTTCATAAGTCCCTCTTTCCTCAGCAAGCCTTGAAGAAGCAAGGATTGCATGGTAACTAATCAACTCCATACACTCATCAGCAAATTTAACAGCTGCTGGTGAATCATAAGGAATCCCCTGGATGTACAATGCATCTTGGAAACCCATCAAACCCATACCAATAGGTCTATGCTTCATATTTGAATTTCTAGCTGTCTCTACAGCGTAATAGTTAATGTCAATTACATTATCAAGCATTCTGATAGCAACTTCGATTGTTGATTTCAACTTAGTTTCATCAAGTTTTCCATCTTTGAAGTGTTTAGATAAGTTAATACTACCAAGGTTACAAACAGCAATTTCTTCTTTACTAGTATTTAAAGTTATTTCCGTACATAAATTTGAAGAATTCACAACGCCCACATGCTGCTGAGGCGACCTTAAATTACAAGGATCTTTAAAGGTCATCCATGGGTGACCTGTTTCGAAAATCATTGAAAGCATTTTTCGCCATAATTGCATGGCTGGAATCACACGATGCTGAATTTTATCATCTTTCGCTAATGCTTCATAAGCCTCATAACGTTTTTTGAATGCATCTCCGTAAAGTCCATGAAGATCAGGAGCATCAAACGGGGAAAATAATGTCCAATCCTCTTTATTGTGCACACGCTCCATGAATAAATCTGGCACCCAATTAGCTGTGTTCATATCATGTGTTCTACGGCGATCATCACCTGTGTTTTTTCTAAGCTCTAGAAATTCTTCGATATCTAAGTGCCATGTTTCTAAATAGGCACAAACAGCTCCTTTTCTTTTACCACCCTGGTTAACAGCAACGGCAGTTGCATCAGCTACGTTAAGAAAAGGTATAACACCTGAAGAAACACCATTCGTACCTTTAATGTGAGATCCACATCCACGGACGTTAGTCCAGTCATTACCTAACCCCCCCGCATATTTAGATAAATTTGCATTATCTTTAATAGCTGAGTAAATACCATCTAGATCATCTGAGACGGTTGTTAAATAACAACTGGATAACTGGCTCCTTAAAGTACCTGAATTAAATAAAGTCGGTGTTGAACTCATAAATGTATGTGTTGAGAGTAAATTGTAGAATTGAATAGCTTTATCATTCTTATCTTGCTCATTTAGAGCAAGTCCCATAGCAATCCTCATAAAAAAAGCTTGGGGCAATTCAAAACGATCTAACTGCCAATGAATAAAATATCTATCAAATAAGGTTTGCAAACCCAGGAAATTAAACAAATAATCTTTTGATTGATCAATAT
>JAQWRO010000091.1 GCA_029243665.1 Gammaproteobacteria bacterium | reverse complement strand
TTATTTGTCATTTACAAGACAAGGCAAAACAAATCAAATTAAAAACATCGTAGAAGTCGTTCAAAAAGACATCATTAAATTAGATCAAGCAACATTAAAACATATGGTGTATGGGAACAATAAAAACGACCCTGCCGCTCTATTCACTTTCTTAAATCACACCAAAACACCCATGGGAAATCGCTTATTAAGAATATGGTGTGGAAAGCCAACTGGATCATTACCTGAGCTCTATCAACGTCAAAAAATTATTAAACATTTTGTTGAGTCAAACAACAGTCAACTTGTAAAGCAGTTGCTCAAAGGCTTTCATGACTTAGAAAGATGTGCAGCTAGACTTCAGAAAGAAACGATTAAATCAAACGAGCTCCTTAAACTTGCAAACTCATTGAAAAGATTACCTGAGTTAAAAGCATATGTAATTCAAGCAAACGCATTAGAATATTTACCACTCTCAACCATGGAGACTCTTGCATCCATAATTGAAAGAACCATTTATAACCCTTTATTAGAGGAGAATGATACACAAACAAAACAGTATATTATTAATCATGGTGTTGATGAATCATTGGATCGTTATCGTTCACTTAGCGCACACGGTGATTTTTTAACTATGTTTGAAAAGCAAGAACAAACTCGATTAAATAATAATAAAATTAAAGTTGGATTTAATAGATTACAGGGTTATTTTATAGAAATATCTAAAACTCAAAATGTCGATATCCCAGATAACTACATAAGACGTCAAACTCTAAAAAGTGCTGAAAGGTATGTAACCGAAGAACTAGAGGCATTTGAGAAAACTATTTTAACCAACCAAGCTAAAGCTAAAGCACTTGAGTCAACAATCTATGAAACATTTATCAAATCACTTTTAAATCACATAGATGAATTAAAAAATATTTCTGAAAGTATTGCTAAATTAGATGCTTTAATAAGTTTAAGCCAATGTGCTCAAAATAATTGGGTTATGCCTACATTCAATGATACTTCTAGCTTAATAGACATTGAAGGTGGTTATCACCCAATGGTTGCAGCATCTCTTGAGCAAGGATTTATTGCTAATGATACAAATTTAACTCATGAACATTGCTTGTCTGTAATCACAGGTCCAAACATGGGCGGCAAGTCAACATACATGCGTCAAACAGCCATCATAGCCATCCTAGGCTACATTGGTAGCATGGTTCCAGCAAAACGCTGTCAATTGGGCAAAATTGATCAAATATTTACAAGAATCGGGGCAAATGATGACATTGTCAAAGGTCAATCAACTTTTATGGTTGAAATGCAAGAAACTGCCTTCATCCTTAGAAATGCCACAAGAAACAGCCTAGTTATAATGGACGAAATTGGCAGAGGAACGAGTACTTTTGATGGATTATCAATAGCCTATGCTTGCGCAAGTCAAATTGCGAATAAAATAAAATGTTTGTGTCTTTTTGCAACACATTACTTCGAACTAACACAATTAGAAACACTATACCCAACTGTAACGAATTGGCATGTCACAGCTAAAGAAGATCAAAACGAACTTATATTCTTGCATAAATTGCTTAAGGGTGCCGCCAATAAAAGTTACGGCATAGCAGTTGCTCAACTTGCTGGTATTCCTGCAGATACAATATTAATGGCTAAAGAGAAATTACATAAACTTGAATTAGATAAAAATGAATTAAATACACCTCAATTAAGTGTTAATTTTATAATCGCACAAATCCAAAATATGGATATAAACAATTTGTCACCAAAAGAAGCATGGGATTATTTGTATAAGCTACAAGAATTAGTTAATGAAACTATCATCTAAATTTGTTAGGAAAACTACTAAATCCTTTTTAATTTCTTTTGCATAGATAAGTATACAAACCAAATTTGGCAATATAACTAAAGGCATAAGCAAAATAGTTATTGGTAATAAATCAACTAATGCTAACTTCATACCAAAATACATGATTAAACAATAACCTGTTAAAGTGTAAATAGACAACTTACAATTAAAAATGTATTGAATTAATTTCCCAACATAAAAATAGCAAGATACCAAACATGAAAGGGTCATTAATATCATAATAAAATTAAATAAAGGTCCAAACCAAGGAATAAAATATTCAAAGGCAAGCTTAACATTTAATGAAGCATATCCAATAGGTAAAAAACCATTATCCATTGCCATCAGAAGAACCAATGCAGTTAGGAAGCATATTAATATTGTATCAATGAATGGTTCAAGCATTGCTATTAAACCTTGCCTGACAGGATAATCAGTTTTTGCACTAGCATGAGCAATAGATGATATTCCCAAACCTGATTCATGAGAAATCAA
>JAQWRO010000078.1 GCA_029243665.1 Gammaproteobacteria bacterium | reverse complement strand
GACAATCTCTTCACAGCAGTTGAGGCACTTGAAATGCTTGGTTTTGCAAGGGTTAGGAGAGGAAAAATATTTCTTACAAATGAAGGATTTCAGTTTGCAGAAGCTGACATTCTCAATAGAAAGAAAATATTTTCCACGCAGCTATTGACCTATATTGAACTAGCAAGACACATTAGATCTGAACTAGATCACAACAACGACCATGAAATAGATAAAAGCATATTAATTCAAAAGCTTGATGAGCACTTCTCAGAAGAAATTTCAAATGAAATCTTTAGAGTCATTGTTGATTGGGGCCGATATGCCGAAATATTTGCTTACAATGATCGAACTGAACAGCTAAGCCTTGAAGATCCAAAATAGATATTAGAAGAAACTTATGACATAATAGGCTGATTAATTTGGTTTATTTATATGAATGATAAAATGATTGTGACAACAGCGCTGTGCTATTCTAATGGCCCATTTCATCTTGGCCACCTTGTTGAACAAATTCAGGCTGATATTTGGGTGAGATTTCAAAGGCAGCAGGGCAAAGACTGTATTTTTCTTAGTGGTGAAGACGCCCATGGAACCGCCATCATGTTAGCAGCTGAAAAAGCTGATCTAACACCTGAAGCTTATTTAAATAACATCTTATCAGATAGACTTAAAGACTTAGATGGATTCAACATAAGTTATGACACATATCACTCTACAGAAAGCATTGAAAATAAAAATATTTGCTACAACATATATGACAGAATTAAAAGCCATATCGTAGAAAAAGAGATCGACCAACTTTATGACACAGAAAAAAACATGTTTCTACCTGATAGGTTCGTTAAAGGCACCTGCCCCAAATGTGGTGCTGAAAATCAATATGGTGATAATTGTGAACAATGTGGCGCTTTTTATGAGCCAACAGAATTAATCGATGCTGTTTCTGTTTTATCTAATACAAAACCGGTTATTAAAACATCTACCCACTTCTTCTTTGAACTTAAAAAACAACAAAACCACATCACTCAATGGCTCAAAGGTGCTGAAATCCAGCAGCAAGCAATTAATAAATTAATGGAATGGCTAAAAGAACCTTTGCAAGATTGGGACATATCTAGAGATGCGCCATATTATGGCTTTAAGATCCCAGGACACGATGACAAATATTTTTACGTTTGGCTAGATGCCCCTATTGGCTACATGGCAGCCTTAAAAGCTTTCTGTGATAAGAACCCAAACTATGACTTTGAGTCATTATGGTGGGATAAAAAAGCACCTATTTATCATTTTATTGGAAAGGATATTTTATACTTTCATGCTATTTTTTGGCCTGCTGTATTACATGCTGCAAAACTTCCCACGCCAACAGGTATCTTCACACATGGCTTTTTAACCATTAACAAAGTTAAGATGTCTAAATCAAGAGGGACTTTCATCACAGCAAAGTCTTACCTTGAAAAATATCCTAGTGATGCTCTAAGATATTATTTTGCTTCCAAGTTAACCAACACAATTCAAGATATAGATATTGACTGGGATGATTTTGTTAGCAAAATTAATTCTGACTTGGTTGGTAAAATAGTTAATATTGGTAGTCGGTGCGCTAAAATTATTGAGAAAAATTTCCAATATAATATCATCACTGAAATAACCTGCGATGAAGCAAAAACCTTATTGAATACAATCGTGCAAAAAGGCGATGAAATTAAATTAGCTTTTCAAGAGAGACAATTCTCAAATGCAATTAAGTTAATTTCAAAATGTGCTGACTTATGCAATCAATACATCGATGAAAAACAACCATGGAAAATGGTTAAAGACGACAGCACCATAAACGAGGCTCATATCTGCGTATCCAGTGCGTTTCACTCCTTTAGCCAGCTAATGTCATATCTTTCACCAGTAACGCCAGAAATGGCGTCCAAATACGCCGAATTCATCAATTCAGACTTAAAATGGAATATGCCCTACCTAAAACAACTTCCAGGAAGTTTTCCAAGATTATTTGAAAGACTTGAAGCAAACAAATTTAATTAACCTTTATATGGCAAATATTTCTCCCGAAGATATTAATAAGCTTTTACCACAAACACAATGCAGACTATGCACATACAATGGCTGCCTACCTTATGCCGAGGCTATTGTAAACCAAGGCGAACAAACCAACTTATGCCAACCTGGTGGCATTGATGTTTATACCAATATCCAAGCCACCATTCATAAACCAAAATCGAATACAGCTATTGAACATATTAGAACATATGATTCAAAACCTCATATCGTAAGTATCAATCTAGATGAGTGTATAGGGTGCACAAAATGCCTCCCAGCCTGCCCAGTTGACGCCATATCTGGTGCGCCTAAAGCAACCCACCACATCATCGAGCAGGCGTGCACGGGTTGCGACCTATGCATTCCAACTTGTCCAGTTGACTGTATAACAATTAAACCATCAAACCAACTACCCGATAGAAATTTCTTGTTAACACAATATCAAAAAAAGGAAGCAAGAGAAGCTGAGAAGGTTGCTCAAAAAAAAGAAAAATTAGACACCGTAATAAATAAGCTTCCGAACAACTCTAATGATATAATTGCACAAGCACTTGAACGAGCCAGAAAGAAAAGATTCCAACATGAATAAATTCAAACGGCTAGAACTTTATAATATTCTTTCTAAATCCAACCCTAATCCAAAAACAGAACTAAACTTTGATAATAACTTTCAATTGCTCATCGCTGTCTTATTATCTGCACAGGCTACAGACATAAGTGTGAATAAAGCAACAACAATTCTTTTTAAAAAAATCAAAACACCTCAGGACCTTGTGAACCTAGGCGAGGATGATTTAAAAAAACACATCAAACAAATTGGATTGTTTAATTCAAAAGCAAAAAACGCTATTCTTACAGCACACATTATTATTGATAAACACAAAGGCATAGTGCCCAACAATAGAGAACTTTTAGAAGCCCTTCCAGGCGTTGGCCGAAAAACAGCCAATGTCGTATTGAACGAAGGCTTTGGAATCCCCACCATTGCAGTTGACACACATGTGTTTAGGGTGTCTAATCGAACTGGGCTTGCCAAAGGAAAAACACCGATAGATGTTGAACTTAAGCTGATTAAAAACACACCAAATACTTATATGCAAGGGGCACATCATTGGCTTATCTTACATGGAAGGTATATATGCAAAGCACGAAAGCCCCTTTGTGAAAATTGTCCAATTACAAAGGTTTGTGACTATTTTAAAAAAATTACTAAGTAAGCTCGCAAGAGCTTGAAACTAACTCATGCCAAGATGGCTTTCTAATATTGGTAATTATTAATTGAGCATTCAATGCCAAATATTGCTCTATCAAATCAACCTGGTTATTGCTGTCTAACTCAGCACCAATATCATCAATTAAAAATACAACTTTTTTTTCATTCAGCTCGAACAGATATTGAGCTTGTGCCAATCTCAATGCATAATGTAATAATTTTTGCTGTCCCTCAGACGCACCATCTTTAGCCACAATGCCATTGATCAAAATATCTATCTTCCCTCTATGAGGACCCATGGTTGTATAACCAATTCTAAAATCATTCTGCACTGAGTCTCTTAAAGCATCTGCATAATGCCCATCCCAGCCATGAGAAACCCTTAAAGAGGGCTTCATGTGCCCAACAGCCAAAATGCTTGTTGCTTTACTAAAGAAGTTTTTTAGAGCTTGCATATAGTCAGCTCTCATTTCTTTTATTTTCTCAGCGCCATCAACTAATACATCGTCCCACTGAGCAATTTCAGACATTGGCCTACGCAGTTTAATTGCAGCATTTCTTTGCTTCAATGCTCTTTGATAAATGTTCCACGTGGAACCAAAATCAGCAGAGCTATGGTACACTCCCCAATCCAATAATTGTCGGCGATACACAGACTGCTTATTAAATGCCCTATGCGAAGAAGAGTCAATAAATAAACATGGGGGAAACAACTTTACCAAATCACTTGCAGACTTAGATTTTTTATTAAAATGGTATCTCACATCTCCAGACAAAGCTTTAGACCAACCGAAGGAGTCAGAACCAGATTTAAGAAACAATGCAGCTTCAGCACACTCATGGGAAACCAAAGTTGACAATGAACTCGACCTAAAAGAACGACCATATGCAAAGACATATAGGGCCTCAAGCAATGATGTTTTCCCAACACCATTTGCACCACTTATTAAATTCAAACCGGAAGAAAAATCAAAGCGGATAGATTTAAAGTTGCGAAATCCAGTGAGTGAAATTTGATCAATATTGCTCAAAGCGTAAGAGGCATAACAATATGAGTTACGGCATCACCAGAGGATGGCCTTAGGGTTACAGCTTTATGCCCAGCAGAAGCCTCAAAGACCAACGCATCTGAATTAATATTATTCAAAACATCCATTACGTAAACAATGTTAAATGAAATAGACAAAGCTTCTACAGACGAAGATATTTGGACTTCTTCTTTAATATTTTCATGTTGCGCATTCTCAGATTCAATAACAAGATTGTCAGCTGAAAAATTGAAAGAAGCAGCCTTAAAACGATCATGAGAAAGGATAGATGCGCGAACTAAAGCGGATTTAAGATCCTGAACAACCAATGAAATAGAATGAGTTTGGACACCAGGCAAAAGCCTAGTGTAATCTGGATAATCACCCTGAATTAAACCAGTAACCAACTGACCCTCATCGCTTGTAAAACGAACCTTATTTTTAGCAAGCTCGATCAATACAGATGAATCTCCACCATCTAGCAACTTCGCAAGCTCTACAATCGCTTTCCTTGGCACAATCTTTTTTAACGCCACACCTGCATCACACTCAAGCTCAGCCATGCTTAAACGATGCCCATCTGTAGCAACAAACTTTAACTGACCCTGATTAAAATCCAACAACATGCCATTTAAAAACTGCCTCACATCGTGCACGGCCATTGCGAAACTAGTTTGTTGCAAAGCAGTTAAAACGGAATCTTGTTTCAATGCAACTTTAGCTTCTGCATCAGCAAAAGCAATTAATGGAAACTGCTCAACCGACATTGTCATAAGCTTAAACTTACTTTTTCCAGCCTTAATCAATAACCAGTGCTCGTCAATTTCGAAACTTAATGGCTGATCCTGTGACAAAGATTTACAAATATCGAATAATTTTTTTCCTGGGACAGCAAGATTGATGGCCTCAGGAAAATCAAAATCATTGTCATGTATCTCTGCAGACATTTCAATGTCTGAATCAGAAGCTGTAAGCAAAACAACTCCTCCATGAATCTTAACTTTTACACAAGACAATATCTGCATTACTTGAGCATTCTCAATCACACCAGAAACTTTTTTAAGGCCAGTTAATAACTTACGACAAACAATGCTAAATTTTATTTTTTCATTAACGATACTCATAACAAACTCCTTACTGGGTTAATTGTCTTTTAATAATTTGATAATCCTCTGAAAAATCAGAATTCTCTTGAAGTAATTTCTTTACCTGTCGATGCGCATGAATCACAGTCGTATGATCCCTACCTCCGAACTGTTCGCCAATTTCAAGCAAACTTTTTGTGGACATCTCTTTCGCTAAAAACATTGCCAACTGCCTCGGGCGAGCAACATGACGATGTCTTCGACTGGACTTTAAATCACTTACCTTAATGTTAAAATGATTTGCAACAGCTTTTTGTATGTTTTCAATAGATACCAGCCTTTGCTGTATAGACAATAAATCTCTTAATGCTTGCTTAGCAAATGAAAGATTAATTTCTGCCTCTAAAAATTGTGCATTTGCCATAACCTTTCTTAGCGCACCTTCAAGTTCTCTTACATTTGACTGAACATTACTTGCAATAAAAAATGCTACATCTTCAGGCAAATCAAGCTGACTAAAGGCAGCCTTTGCTTTCAAAATTGCAACTCGTGTCTCCAAGTCTGGCGGATCAATACTCACAGTAAGACCACTGCTAAAACGAGTACGCAAACGCTCCTCAAAACCCTCTAATTCTTGTGGATACTTATCACTCGTTAAAATAACTTGCTTACCCGACTCTGTCAGTGCATTAAATGCATGAAAAAACTCTTCTTGTGTACGACCTTTTTTGGCAAAAAACTGAACGTCATCAATAAGTAACGCATCTGCATGCCTATATCGAGCCTTAAAGGCATCCATTTCATTCTTTTGCAGAGCTTTTACCATATCAGTAACAAATCGCTCAGAGGGCACATACAAAACATTAGGCCGAACATCTTTAATAGCATGCCCAGCAGCTTGCATTAAGTGAGTCTTACCCAAACCAGAATCACCAATAATGAACAATGGATTATAAGCACCGCCAGGATTCTGAGCAACCTGCCTAACGGCTGCAAAAGCAAGCTCATTTGATTTACCAAGAACAAATTGATCAATGGTATAATTTGCAGTCATAGGATAGCTTGACGTATCAAATGTTTTTTCAGCCACGGATGGAGAATTAACAACTTGCTGGGATGGAACAGCAGAAACTGAATGTGACTCAACAGGGGCACCTGTTGTTATTTTTAATCTATACTGACCAGCCGAAACATCATCGAGAATTTTCTGGATATTAACCAAAAAACCATCCACAACTGCCTGCTTAACAAAGTCATTCGGTGCATATAAGATAAGCTCATCACCACGATCAATAGCTTGAAGTGGCCTAATCCACTGAAGATATGACTGCTCATCAACTTCAGTTTTTAAAACATCCAAACATTTTTGCCAACTTGTTACTTTATTCATAATAAAAATCTAATTTAACATATTCTTACGATACTTTGCTAGGCATTCTCAAACAACCACTGCTCCAGTATCAGCCTTGCACTTTCAGCATCAACCATTGACTTACTGACTTTTTTAGTCTTATTAACACTATGTAAGCTAGCCTTTGCTTCAACTGTAGACCAACGCTCATCCACACACTCAACTGGCAAACCAAACTTAGAACTGAGCGCATTAACAAATAAGAATACTTTTTCAGTCAAAGGCTGATTTGTACCATCCGCATTTAATGGCAAGCCAACAATTACTTTCTCCGGCTGCCATCTCTCAATGATTTCTTGCAACTTAGACATCAGCTCTTCACCTCTATACTTAAATCCACATAGCGGCTTAGCTGACTTGGAAACGGTATCACCGACACTAATACCAATATGCCTTAGACCATAATCTATGCCAATTAAAAGCACTAAGCCTCAGCCTGCTCACATGAAACATAAGCTGGATTACCAACACCAATATGAGTTGCAACCATATGATACCGATCAGAAATACGTGCTGCAAACAATTCACGCAAATCCTGTCGACTCATCAACCAATAACCTGCTTTCAATTCTTTCGCGAAGCCTTCATGCGTCCAAGACGTATACCCAAGAAATACTTGATGAAAAGCAGGGCCACGACCTTTAGCAATATCTAATAACATCTCTTTGGAAAAAGAAACATCAAATACCTGCCCCAAATCATCACTATGTAGAATAATACCACGATCAATTGCACTTAACCCACCATTTAAAATTGGATCATCATTAATAACACTCGACTTATCCAGTGTTGACAAGCGATTGATGAGCTCCTGCATTGAACACTGCATACGCTTATTAATAGCGACACCTTGCACGCCATCTTCGCTATAGTCATACACATATATCACAGCATTGCTGTAAAATGGGTGATCCTGCAACATTGGGGTCGCCATCAAAAGACAGCCTGACAATTGATTTGAATAAACTAACATCTAAACAAAGTATAACCGAGTACCTTGAGACGAAGCAATCTTTGCAATGATTGAATTTCAATATATAATGACATCATGTTGAAAGAAATTTTCTATAGCGCAATAAATTGGCGCCAAAGTATAGTGACACAAAGCAGCAATCGCAAAATAAAACAATATCCGAGCACTTTCATGCATGACTATGAGCGCAAACAATCGGCTAAACTGATGCGAGTCAATCACATCGGAGAAGTTTGCGCACAAGCCTTGTACACAGGACAGTTATTAATGGTAAGGGAAAAAGATTTAAAAAAAACCTTGTCACATGCCAAATCTGAAGAAGTT
>JAQWRO010000071.1 GCA_029243665.1 Gammaproteobacteria bacterium | reverse complement strand
CAAGCTTGGCTAGACATTTATAATTCTAATAAAAACCAAGAATAATTTTAATTGCGAATAATGTTGTTAAGTTACAAATGTTACTAAAATGTTTATGAATCAGGCCATTAAATACGTATTAACTTTTGGTCTAAGCTTTGTGTCTGTGTACGCCTAAGAACAACCAGCGCCTGTCAACTCCTCGATTGGTGAGATTCCTGCAGGTTTTGAAAACCTCAACAATGATTACTATGGTAGTGCAAGTATTTATCTTGGGCGTGATGAGCTTGGTCAAGCAAATATTGATTTCAAAGATGTACCTGATTTATTGACTTTATCAACTGAAGCCCAGCAAATGGTTGTTGAAAAAGCACAAGATAAATTAACGCCTGAGGGCCTTAAACAAGTAAAGTTGCAGTTAAAAAGACCACTAGCAGCCAACAGCCGCCTTCAGAGTTTTTACCAAGCACGCTCAAATGAAAAGGTTTCAATTTATTATGATTATAAATCACTTGAGGCGGCTGTATTTATTCCAAGTAAATACTTTAAAGAGCAAGAAGCTTTCTACAAACATGCTCAGTATTTAATGCCAGATAAAGACATTAATTATCAACCCTCTTTAAGAAGTGGTATTGTCTATGAGTACGAAAAATATAATGAAAAACCTTATTATTGGCAAACAGATGGTGCGTTGTCATCCGGACCATTTAGCTTTGTCTATGATGCTAATAGTGGTTTGGATGATTATTTTAATGACTTTCATTTAGAATTTTTTGATAAAAAATATATTTATAGTGCAGGGTATCTATATTCACAGCATGATAATATGTTAGCACCTAGTGGCAATATTTGGGGTGTGTCTGCAGTGACCAGTACGCGAATGATGAACCCTAGGTTCTATCGTGCATATCAAACGCCTTTTTCACTTTATTTAGACAATACTTATGAAGTCACCATTAGCTTAAGGGGTAAAAAACTCTTTTCTGAAGTGTTACCCATGGGTGAAAATATCATTGATACTTCAAATTTTCCTCCTGGTAGATATTCTTTGGATATTGAAAAGAAAGATTTGATATCAGGTACTGTGACGAAAGATACCGAAATGTATTATGGTGCTAGAGGCCAATACAATAGTTTTTATTCTGGTTTTGAGGTTTATGCGGGCTATGAAGCTCAACATTTTGGTGTTGCTTCATCCGAAAGAAAACCTTATGTCAGAGTAACCAATGGCTATAACTTTTGGGATGGGGAAGTAGATGTTTCTTATATTCATGGTCAAGACATTAATTTTTTAGGTGCAGATTATAATTTCTTAACTGTTGAGACACTTGATTATGGTGTTTCAGCTTATTTTAGCCAATATTTTGATTGGTATTTTGGTGGTGATATGACCTATCGAGATGGGCCTTATCAATATAGGGCATTTGTCAGAAATGGCTATCAAGATAATGATTATCAAGAAGGCCGACAAAGATCTGCAGGTGGTAGCATTAGCTATGCTGAAAAACCTTGGACATTTTATTTAAATGGGACATTTCAAGACATAGATGACTATACATTATCTACCAGTGTTGCTAAAGCACATCAATGGTACGGTTACCCAGTAAATTTTAATTTATCAAACTCCTATAATGGCAAAGAAATAACAGCACTTTTCTCTGTGAGGGTTGCACTTAAACGTGATGCATTTTCATCAGGTCTTTCATTATCTCAAAACGACAGGGGAGTGACCCAAGCAAGCTTAAATGCTGATTATGTTAAACCAAATTATTATGTAAGACAGCGCTATACACAAACAACTGATAAGCAATCCAATGATAGTTATTATGCTGATGTCGGTTATCAATCTTCCTATGGTGAGGTTGAAGCCAATGCTTATTTTGCAAAAGAAAATGATCAGTTTGAGTCAACGTCTAAAGGGTACGCAGTTAAAACAAATATGCTTTTAACACCAAGCTCTATAAGTTTTTCAAAAGACCGTTTCACCCAAGGTTTCTTAGTGAGCTTGCCATACATTGATGATGGTAAGGATCATATCTTTACCGTTGATAACAAAGAATACCCACATGGCGAAAACGTTTTCTTACGTAAATCAGAATTCAGTGAGGCCAGTGTGCTCGTTGGCTTGCTAACACCTGAGTACAGTCTTAAATACAATACAGATACACATTTCTTTTTCCCAAATAATTTCTTTACCATTCATCCAGAATTGTCTAAGTCTTGCTTTATTTCATTCACTGTTAATTTACCCTCGGAAGGGTTCTATACCATTGTAGGCAGAGAAGATGAAGTCTTTGGTATTTCAGGTGAGGTCACGACATTCCAGCTAAATGAAGGTGAAAAAATTCTTATAAAAGACCTCACTGATGAATCTATTTGTGATACAGGGGTTGCTGCTACTTGTAACTCAAATCATGATGAGCTAGGCCAATTGAGATGTAAAACCATTACCAAGCCATCTGGAGAGTCTATTGTCCCTGTCCCTGAACAACCAAAATCAGAAGTACAAGAACAAAAAACTTCAGATGATACAATCCTTGGGCTAGATAAAAAAGAAGTGGAAACAGTCAAACATGTCATTGAACAGCAAGCCAAAGCGCCAGAGACAATTAAAATGTATCTGGTTTACGCATTATTACACCATCGTCATACTTAGGCTACTGCGATTCAAAAATCAAACGGTATATGCATCTTCATCTTCGATTACAAATGGACTTGATGTTTTTGGTAACCACACCAGTGTTTCAAAATAGTTTTGAAAAGGAATCTTGTTTAGAGTATCAATCACAAGCTTTTGGAAGGGGGCTTGCGCTAAAGTAAGGTTTTGTTCGCTACAATCATTAAGCCAATACAAAACAAAGGGTTTCTGCATATCCAATGATATTGGTTCAAAATCACTAAAATGTAAATTCATGACATCATCTGGGTAATCAAGCAAGTATAAAACGAGCAAGTTAGCAATTATTTTCCCAGTAAAATCGATTTGTTCATTGTTTACATGATTTATTGGCACCAGGTTAGTATCGATGATTTCATTGGTTACTAATGAATTGAAACTTTTTTCGAAGGTGATGGTTGATAATTGATTTACAAGGGTTTGAGAAGTTTGAATTGGACCTAACATTTTAAACATATGTAGTAAATGTTTTAGAAAAGCATGTGAGGTGTTTTGTATAAATGCTTGCTTTGAATCTTTCTTATAGAATATTGAACTGAATAGACACATAGATTGTAATATTAATACTGTTTAACCATATTAAGTTTAATTGTTACTTCATGTCAATCAAACTTGATTTGATATCATAACCTTTGCAGGAGAATAACGTAAATAATTTCATTTGCTATAATAAGTATAGGGTGTGATAAATGAAAAATAATAAAAATATTATTATCTTTGATACAACTTTACGCGATGGGGAACAGTCACCTGGTGCTTGTATGTCAATCAAAGCAAAAATGAAAATTGCTACTTTATTAGACGAAGCTAAAGTGGATGTCATTGAAGCTGGGTTTCCGGTTATATCTCAAGGGCAATTCGAAGGTGTTCAGTCTGTTGCAAAACAAGTTAAAAATGCATCTGTTTGTGCATTGGCTAGGGCATTAGACAAAGACATTGAAATAGCTGGTCAGGCACTCGCACAAGCTAAAAGACCACGTATTCATACTTTTTTAGGTATTTCATCTACGCATCGCAAACATAAATTGAATTTAACCACAGAAGAAGTTTTTGCAATGATTGCAAGCAGCGTGAGTAAAGCAAGAAACATTACCGATGATGTTCAGTGGGCAGCTGAAGATGCTTTGCGGTCTGAACATGATGTGTTATGTAAATCAGTGGAAACTGCAATTAAAAATGGTGCCAAAACAATCAATATTGCTGATACCGTGGGCTATGCCTTTCCGCATGAAATCAGTGATGTTGTTGAGTTGTTACTAAATAAAGTCCCCGGTATGGACGATATCAATATATCGATACATTGCCATAATGACTTAGGTTTAGCTGTAGCTAATTCTTTGGCCGCAATTCAGGCAGGTGTCTCTCAGGTAGAGTGTACCATGAATGGTATTGGTGAACGAGCTGGCAATGCATCGCTTGAGGAAATTGTAATGGCGCTTAAAACCAGACAGGATCTAGGTATGCCTGTATCTTCTTTTAATACTTGTTATTTAACAAAGCTCTCGAGGCTCGTTTCTGAGAGTATAGATTTTCCTGTTCAATACAATAAAGCCATTGTTGGTCGGAATGCTTTTCTTCATGAAAGTGGCATTCATCAAGATGGTGTTTTAAAACATGCGAATACGTATGAAATCATGTGTAGAGAAGACATAGGCCTAAATCAATCTAACATTTTTTTAGGCATACACTCTGGAAGAAAGGGGTTGAAACATAAGCTTGATTTTCTGGGTATAGATCTAGAACAAGGTGATTTAGATAAGCTACTTAAGCCTTTTAAAGCATTGGCAGAAGAGAATAAAGAGATTACGGATGCTATGCTAGTTGCTCTTGTCGATAAAATTAAAAAATCTTAATCTTTTATACTAATGTCAACCGATGGTCTTAATTGTCTACAGGTGTCCAATACATCATGAATTAAGTGTTGGTCAAATGCCTTAAAGGATTTATGATCAATTTGTTTGCTTTCAATAGCCGGTATTGCTATTTGTGTTAATATATAGTCAAATCTAGGCGCCCATTTTCTCGCGCCTAGCCTTGCAGTTGTTGAACAATTATCAACCATATAGGCAATGCCTTTGTGGTGCATATAAGGATTTAATGAATCAACTGCTTCAATGATGGATTCATTGGCAATTTCTGAAAAAGCGTGTTTATATTCAAACAAAATATCTACTTGTGCAACCATGCAGGCCACATAGATGCCTGCAGTCAGCGGGTCTAGATCATTCACTTCACCTTGACGTTTATCTCTTACTTGTTCACCAATATGCCATAAATAGGTATCATCAATTTTACCCATGGGGGCAAGTTTTTTACGTTCATTATAAAGAATCACAGAGCGTATCTCATTGCCGCTATGCACTTCCTCATAGATTTCTCTTAAGATGTCTTTCAAGGGCTTGTATGAGGCATTATATGCATTGATAAAGATTTCTTTTTGCTGATCATCTAAGGACTCAAAAACGCCTTTTAAGCCTTGTTTAGAAATGAGTTTGGATATACGTCCTGTAATGGTTTCAGCAGTATCTTTGAAAGCTTGTTCAGGTAAGATACCTATATCAATTTTATATTTGAAGATTGCTTCAATGATCCCATGTACTGCACCCAATAAAATGCCACGTTCGCCATAAATGTCAGAACGGTATTCCATTTCCATTGTGGTCAGGAAGACAAAGGGAGAGCCCACAGCAATGGCCCAGCCAAGTGCATATTCCATCGCATGATCATTGATGGCTTGATAGATGGCAATACTGCTATTAATACCTGCGCCATCAATATCTTTGCCTTGGACATATAGTCTTCTCACAGAGGGTCCCATGCCTTTAGGACACATGGCAATGACGTTGATGTCATCACGAATGTTATAACCAATGTTTTTAAAAAAACCAATCACAAAGCCGTGTGAAAAACCAATGGTAGCACCTGGTTTAACATTGTTGAAAATAGCTTCATAATTTTCAGCAATGGCAGCGTCTGCAATTAAAATAATGGATAAGTCAGACTCAGCAATCATGGCATACATTTCACCTAATGTCCCATCTGCTTCATTGAACCCAGCTGCTCTAGCTTTTTCAAGTGAAGATGAGTTTTCTCTTAACCCCACACATACTTTAATGTTTGTATCTTTTAATGAATCTCGAAGGTTTTGAGCTTGCGCAGGGCCTTGAGAGCCCCAGCCAATGATGCTTATTTGTTTAATGCCTGAAAATGCTTCAGGTAATTTATCAAACAAATGCCGCCCACCTTTAACAATGGTCTCAATATGCTCCCCTAATTGATATTCTTGAATTTCAAATATCTTGCTTGTGATTTTCATAAATTAGTACCTTTTTGATGCTTATTTAATTATAGACTATTTTTATTTGACGGATTTCATTATCCAGTCTAAAATTACGATAATCATAAGGATTTTATTGCTATGAAAAGGATTTCAATATATGTCTTGCTTTCTATTCTAACGTTGGGTTGTGTTTATCCGCATACAGAAGTACAACATGTCACGAATGTTCATGATCAAACTTCACCGTTGGGATCTAAAGAAAATCCGATAAAAGTAGGTGTGATGTTACTTGCACCCTTTGCGTCAGAAGTTAAAGGTGTTTACAGCGGTTTTGTCATAGATTATTGGAATAACCTTGTTCGTAGCAAAGATTGGCAATATGTCTATATCCCAACAACACAAGATTACTCTCAAGCAATTAAAGATCTTCATGAGGGTAAATATGACATTTTATTAGGCAATTTTTCTACGACTTATGATAGGAGTTTTTTAGTTAATTTCTCAGAGATTTATTTTTTAAGTGAAGCCACCATCTTAACTTCTAGTAAAGGGTTGAGCCCATTTCAAGGTTTTTCCAAATCACTCTATAAAATGTCTAATATTTTAATGTTTGTATTTGGTATCTTCCTGGTTTTAAGTTGTATCTTTTGGATGATTGAAAAAAAACAACGTAAATTCCATATTATAAGCTCTCTTTTTAATACTTCTGTTGCAATGATCAGTGGAGACACGATAGATGCACCATCATCTACGTTTAATAAGATATTATTTATTTTTATTTTGATAGCTGGGATGCATTTGCAAGCAGTTGTGATTGCTTCTATGACAAACTCTACTTTATCCAATGATCAAATGATAGATCCGTTCAAAGATGATAAATCCATGAGAGGGAAAACGTTTGTGGTTGTAAAAGGCTCAAATTTTATTCATATCATTAAAAAAGAAGGAGCTTATGTATTTGAATTTGATGGAAATGATGATGAGGCAGCAAAATTTTATATTAAACAAAAAGATAATTTTGATGGCTATATTACCGAAAAAGTTTTAGCAGAACGTTATAAAAATGAGTTTAAGAAGTTAAATCCAAACTTGTTTTTATCAAAACATCGTATAAGAAATGATGCGCTTGCTTTCTTATTCAATAAAGATTTTCCTTATCAAGAGGAGATTAATAGGGGCATTTTATACATCCAAGATAATAATCTTAGTTTTACTATATGTGCTAATAGTATCGGCGCGGATGATGGTTATCGGTGTATGCTTTAATCTTAAAAAAAACTTTTAAAACGCTTACATTCTTGTTTAACGGGCTCCGATTCAATCTCAAAAACCCCACGCTTAATACCTTTAGATTCTTCTTTGATAGGTTGTGTTTGAGTCGCAAGTTCTTCACTTCTTAGGTTTTGTACCATAGGAGGTCTTTGTGCATTTAGGTGTTGAATTCTTTTTTGGTATAGGTGCCTTTCGATTAAATTCGCGATGTCAAAATGTAAATTATAAGAAGCTCCATACCGAGGGCTAAAGTCAAAATTAGCTTTGCTGCTAGGGTCTGCACCAAATGCAAGTAGTGCTTCTATTAATTTTCGATTGCCATGTAAGGCTGCAACATACATGGGGGTAATATAAGCATTGTCAGGCATACGGTAGTTTGCACCAACATTTAATAAATGAATGGCAATTAAATAACGTGATGGTATTGAGGCTAAGTAAAATGAGGTATAGCCAGCATTGGTTCTGGCATTAAGTTTAGCGCCAAGCCTGGTTAATTGTTCACAAAGATCACTTTTATTTTGAATGACTGCCAAGTGAAGGGGGGTAAAGCCTACTTTATTTGCTGAATTGATTTTAATTTTTGGATGATTTATTAAAACATGAACAATTGAATCATGACGCTTCATAATGGCTATATGGAGTGGGCCATTGCCATTACTATCTTTTTGATTGGGGTCTTTATTTTCCTTGATTAATGTTTCAAAAGTTTTTAAATCATTGTCTCGAACGGCTTCTATAATGCCATTGCTAGGTTCTAAGCCAAAAAATCTTAACATAAGTTGTATCGTACAGGGTTCAAATAAATTAGTATAAGGATAGCATACAAGTTTATTTGTCATGAGCCAAGTGAGCCATGCGTAAATAAATTAAATAGAACTGATTGGCATCATTGCTTGAATCATTTATCCTGAAAAAGCTTTGGAATATGTTTTATGAGCAAAAATATTGTTTTACTTGTTGGTAGTGGTGATGTTTCAGAGGCTGATCTAGCATGCTGGTCAAGCCGTGCAGATAAGATTGTTGCAGCGGATGGTGGTGCCAATCTATTAACGCTGAACAAGTATTCAATAGACTGTGTGATTGGTGATTTAGATTCCATTACAAATGATGTCAAAGCTGTCATCTCTCCAGATAAAATAATGTTTATTGATAATCAAGATAATACTGATCTAGAAAAGTGTTTGGAACGTATTGAAGCTAAAGTGATTGTGGGGCTTGGTTTTTTTGGAGATAGGCTTGATCATAATTTAGCAAACCAAAGTATACTGGTTCGTTATGCATCTAAAGCAGTGATTCTACTTGACCGTGTTGACATGATGTTCGTTTGTCCGCCAAAACTTTGGCTGGATGTGCCTAAACATACAAATGTTTCCTTTTATCCATTGGGTCCATTACAGGCAAGTTCAAAAGGGTTGCAGTGGTCTTTAACAGGATTGAATCTTTGCCCGATTAAACAAATCTCTACCTCAAATAAAGCAATGGGAGCCATTGAAGTCACCTCTGGAAATAATCAACTATTAACCATCATGCCAAAAACGCATATCCATCAAGTTGTTGCGCAGTATTTATCAGGGCATTTTAAGACATGGGAATGTTGATTTAGGTAGTTTTATTAGGTTGTCGTCGGTTAGGTTCTTTCGTAGTTTCAGTTGTATCGGTTTTTTTATCTTGCATAATCTTTGCTTGATTTGAAGAAGATTGTCTTGTTAAGAATGAAGATGATACATTTGCTGATGTAGGTTTGCGAAGGCTTAACGAATCAGCTGTTGGTGTTTTTGGATGATATGCTAGTTGGTAGATTTTTATACTTGCAGATAATAAAACAATACCAGTGAAAATGATGGGTAGGGCAGGTGGAAAACCAATGGATGCGAATGCCAAACATGCCAGTAAAGCAAAACCAGTAGCGCCTAAGCCAGCACTTAACCATGCACAGAAATCGACAACCACATGTCCTCGTTGTTGTTTAAGTTCATTTTTATTAGGTTCATCTGCAACGCTGATTAATTTATCAAAGGTCTTAATTTCATTAAAACTTTTTTTGGCAAGCCATAACATTGTAATTGCAAATGCTGCACCACCGATGGGACCTATTAATAATGAAATAGGCACACCCATGACCACTGCAGTACCAGCGGTGAGCGCGGTTAATTGTGTCATTGCTGCAACTATGCACAGGCCCAGTGCAAAAGTAGACAAGAAGCCAAGACATGCCCAGTTGAAATAAGTATGAAATTTATTTTCGTTCCAAACGTTTGCTTGGTAGGAAAGCCACTGTTCATCATCATCTACAAAGCCGTCAATGATGTTCCATATTGGACCAGTCCCAACAATGGTAATTAAAGTAAACCATAAAGGTAATGTGGCAGGTGTTGCAAAAGTCATGATGGCAAGTAAAAGGGCGAAAATGATGTAAGCAATTTTTAAGCTGTCTGCTCCCCTTCGGCCTTTGGTAAAAAAAGGTTTATTGTTGTTATCATTTGCCATATCTAGTTCCTTAGGATGGTCATATATTTATTATAGCAATTGTACTTATAGATATTTTAAAAAAAAATTAAGTAATCTTAAAAAAAATCTCTAACGATAAAAAGATTCCAATAAGTTTTAAATTTAGTTACTATTTAATCAAAGGTGATGCTGGTGATTAAACAAAAAAATACTTATAGTTATGAAGAACTTTTAGCGTGTGGCGAAGGTCAATTATTCGGTGATGGTAATGCTAGGTTACCTTATCCTCCTATGCTTATGTTTGATCGCATTACGCACATCAGTGATACTGGTGGACAGTATGACAAAGGTCAAATCATTGCTGAATTAGACATTAAACCTGACTTATGGTTTTTTGAGTGTCATTTCAAGGAAGACCCTGTGATGCCAGGCTGTCTTGGGTTAGATGCACTTTGGCAATTGGCTGGTTTTCATTTGGCATGGTTAGGTAATGAGGGCCGAGGTAGGGCGCTTGGCTGTGGCGAGGTGAAGTTTACTGGACAAGTGATGCCACATCATAAAAAACTTACCTATCAGATTGATGTAAGGCAAGTTTTTGTGAAAAAGACTAAATTAATCGTTGCAGATGGAAACATGCAATGTGATGGCGAAACCATTTATGTGGCTAAAAAATTAAAAGTAGGCTTATTTACCGGAATTTAAACTATTTAGGAGATTTTTGAGATGACCAAGCGAGTTGTTGTTACAGGGTTAGGCATTAATTGTAGTTTAGGAAATGATAAAAACGAAGTGTTAGCATCGTTACAATCAGCCCATTCTGGCATTGAAAAATCTGAACAAGCGATTGAAAAAGGTTTACGCTCACAAGTAGAAGGTACACTAAACATTGATCCTAAAAAAAACATTGATCGTAAACAAGCAAGGTTTATGGGTGATTGTGCAGCACTAGGGCACCAAGCAATGGCTGAAGCGATTCAAGACTCAGGTTTGACTGAGGCGATGGTCTCGAATGAACGTACTGGCTTAATCGTTGGATCAGGTGGTGTGTCTAATATTGAAATGATTGAGACAGCACAAATTCTAGAGGCATCTGGTGTAAAACGTGTGGGTCCTTATCGAGTACCAAAGACCATGACAAGTACAACTTCTGCTTGTATGGCTACTAATTTTAAAATTAAAGGCACGACTTATTCGATTAGCTCTGCCTGTGCAACCAGTGCGCATTGCATTGGTAATGCTTATGAGCAAATTCAGTTTGGTAAACAAGACATCATGTTCGCGGGTGGGAGTGAAGAGCTTCACTGGTCCATCAGTGTTTTATTTGATGCCATGGGTGCTTTATCAACCAAGTACAATGAATTCCCAACTTTGGCTTCTCGTCCGTTTGATGCGGATAGGGATGGATTTGTGATCACTGGTGGTGGCGGTATATTGGTTTTAGAAGAACTTGAGCATGCTAAAAAAAGAGGCGCAAATATTTATGCTGAATTAGTGGGTTATGGTGCTACTTCAGACGGCTTTAGTTTAGTACAGCCATCAGGTGAGGGCGCCATTCGTTGTATGCAGCAAGCCATGCAAACGGTCAATGGTCCCATTGAATACATCAATGCCCATGGTACGAGTACACCGGTAGGGGATGCCAAAGAATTAGAAGCGATTGAAACCCTTTTTGGTGCTTCAAATCTACCCTTATTAAGTTCAACTAAGTCTTTAACAGGTCATTCATTAGGCGCTGCAGGTGCACATGAAGCCATATACAGTTTGCTAATGATGAAGCATGGTTTTATTGCACCATCTATCAATATTGAAACACCAGCGCCAGAAGCTAAAAACCATCGTATTGTTAAAGATGTGTTAGATCAAAAAATAACAACAGCCATGTCTAATAACTTTGGGTTTGGTGGTGTGAATGCGTCACTGGTATTCCAAGCCTTTTAAGTTTTTAGCATACGCTAGCCATCGCTTTGCCATCAAAAATACTATTGATTTTGGATGTTTTCATCCATAATTTTTAGTGGTTCAAAAGCTTGGCAACACATCATTGGTGAAAACTCGGTAATGGTATAAAAACTTACACCATGTTTATGAAATGGGTCTTCTTGCATAATATGATTTAATGTTTCGCGACTAGATGAGCTGGCAATAATGACACCCCCTATCCTTGGCTTTTGAGCACCTGAAGCAATAAAGACACTATTGTCATAATAGTGTTTTAAAAAAGCTTTGTGGGCTTCTAAATGTTTCTCAACATGTTTTATAGATGATTGATATGTCAGTGTGACTATAAACATACGTGTTTTAAACCTTATAAGATTATATTTGTGAATTGATTATAGGTGTTCAATATTAATTAAGCAAATTTTTAAAACAATGAATGTTTTATGATTTGCGCATTGTATCCTTTATGATGTATTTTGTTTTTAATTCAATTGGTTATGTGTTTACAGCTTGAATTAAGATTGACTTGGGTTTTAGACTCTGTTAATAATTAAGCCATAATCAATTAGGGTTTTATAAATATGTATAAATTATTAACAAATCGATGGTGGGCTTGGCGTAAGTAACGCAGCTACTTTTTTTGTTAATTTTTTATAGGTATTAATATGTCACCCACATTTCAGTTCAACACAATTTCAATTTTCTTTTGTACAGTTAACTTCATCTGGCCTTAGGCCAATCATTTAAACATTTTTTATTTTTTGTACCTGTCGGTACTTATTTTATTTTTATTTAAACGCTTAGGAGTTAACAATGTTTAAAAAATTACTTTCTGGATTAGGTGTAACGATTACATTAGTCGTAGCAGCTATGTTTTATCATCAACCATCCTCTAAAATGCCTGTCGTTGCTATTGCGAATTATGGCCCTCATGCGTCATTAGATCAGGCCATTTTAGGGATGCAGTCAGCACTTGAAACCAATGGGTTTAAATCAGGTGAGAACATTCAATACGTCTTGAAAGATGTGGGTTTTGATTCAGCTTTGATTCCACAAATGGTGTCTAGTTTAAAGATGCATCAACCTAAGGTTTTTGTTGCATTAACAACACCTGTGGCATTGGTTGCAAAAAACCGCATAAATGATAGACCAGTCATCTATTCAGTCATCACTGATCCTGTGGATGCTGGTTTGCTTAAAGAGGCTAACCAGGTGTCTGATCAGGTGACGGGTAGTTCTGACCAACAAGATTTAGATGCATTTTTAGACTTTGCTAGACAGATGCTTCCAAAGGCTAAGAGGGTTGGGATGTTATATGCTTCTGCTGAAAAAAATGATGTGGCACTTTTAAAACGTATGACTGCTGCTACACAATCAAAGCAGATGACGTTGGTTGCATTACCTGTTGATGAAGCACGTGATGTCCCTTTGCGCATGCAACAGTTTAAGCACCAGGTTGATTTCCTTTATGTTGGTGCCAGTGGTCCTATTCAGCCAACCTTGCCAGTCATTGCGAAAATAGCTAATGATCACAACATCCCGTTGTTTAATGTCGAACCGCAAGCTGTTAGGGATGGGGTTGTTATGGCAAGTTTTGGGGTTGATTATTTTACAGTTGGACAAAAAACAGGACAGATGATTGCCAATTATTTAAAAGGACAGCCTTTGTCAAATCAGTTACCAAGTTATCCAACAGCAAAAGATCATCATGCCGTCATCAATGTCAAAATTGCTCAATCATTTGGAGCACACATCCCAGCAAAGGGTGAGTTGGTAGGGGGCAGTATATGATTCAGCTTAAAGCGGTATATAAAACCTTCAATGCTATGTCTAGACCGGTAATCAATGATTTTCACCTAACAATAAGGCCACAAGAATTTTGTGTGATGATTGGTGCCAATGGCAGCGGTAAGTCAACATTATTTAAATTAATCAATCAAGAAATTAAGCCTGATTCAGGTGAGGTCAATGTATTAGGTGATGTCTATAGTGTGAAACAACAAGTCAAAGAGGGCGCGATTGGTGACATGACTGTGTTTGAGAACTTGGCTTTGGCGTTGATGAAATACCCAAAACCTTTACAGTATCAACGACTTCGGTTAACGATTATACATTTATTGGAAAACCTTGATACTGATTTAGTGCAATATTTGGATTATCCTTTACGTACTTTATCGGGGGGGCAGCAACAAGTCATTGCAACACTGATGGGACTTTATTCAAATAACCCAATTGTGTTACTGGATGAGCATACTGCAGCCTTAGACCCAAGGATGCAAAGGTATCTAATGCAGTTAACCAATAAAGTGATAAAACGCCTCAATTTAACGGCATTGATGATCACCCATCAAGTTGAAGATGCGCTCCAATATGGCGATCGACTATTGATGATTAAAGAGGGTAGGGTTGCTCTTGATATTCGTGGTTTACAAAAAAAAGCATTGACGCAAAAAGATGTGGTGGGTTTATATCAGTTACATACTAAAACTGGGCGAGGTGAGTATGAGCTATGAATTAATATATTATGGTCTTCTGCAAGGCATGATACTGGGTTTCGTTGCCTTTGGCATGATGGTGCCATTTAGACTCTTAGCATACTCAGATTTATCTGCTGAAGGTGCTTATCCATTGGGGGGGGCCGTGTACACCACTATGGTATTGCATGGGCATTCAGCTGATATGGCTTTGGTTTTAAGTATGGTTTGTGGTGCATGCTTGTCCATGTGTTCAGGTTGTATAGCGATGCGTTTGAATGTCCATAGCCTTTTAGCTGGTATCCTTGTGAGTACGATGGTGTATAGCTTGGATTTAAGGCTATTAGGCAAACCTAATGTGGCTTTGTTTACATTTACAGTGCTAGAAAACCCATTGCTTAAGTTGTTTGGGGGAATGATTGGATTGATCATGATCATCAGGTATTTTCTCCTAACTGATTATGGGCTGCGTTTTAGGGCGGTTGGTTTACATCCTCGTTTTTCACAAGCGCATGGCATTAAGGTATCGCAACAAACTTATTTAGGTTTGGGCTTTGCCGGAATGTTATATGGGTTTGCAGGGAGTCTGATGGTGATTATGCAGCAGTATATGGATGTGGGCATGGGTATGGGGATTGCTATTCATGGACTGGCAGCCATGATGATTGGTGAAGCTATGATTGGTCGTGAAACACTGACAAAACAGTTGATGTCTCCTATCATTGGCGCGGTTATTTATCAGCAAGTCATAGGCCTGGTTATGGCAGGTGGGTTTGAGCCTTCTGACCTAAAACTAGTCACCGGTTGTGTGGTTTTGGTTGTTTTATTTTGCTCAAACAAACGGGGGCTTTCATGTTAAAAGAACAATTTTTACTGCCAGAGGATAAAGTTTATATGTGTGGTCACTCTTTAGGCCCATGCTTTAAAAACCTTCCCGAAGCATTAAATGGTACGTTAACGATGTATGCTAAGCAGGGAGTATTATCTTGGGAAACAGATTGGATAAAACTATCTGCACAGGTCAGTGAGTCTTTGGCTGCTTTAATCGGTGCTAAGTCAAATGAAGTGGTGGTGACAGATTCAACGAGTATCAATTTATATAGGGTGCTTAAAGCTTGTTTAGCAATGAAGCCAAAGCGACAAAAAATTTTAACAACACAAGATAATTTTCCTGCTGATTTATACATTGCTGACGGTGTTGCTGAAGTGGTCATGGTTCCAGAGCACCAACTGATCGATCACTTAGACGAATCTATTTGTGTTTTAATGTTGACTCATGTCAATTATCGCAGTAGTGCCGTGATAGATTGTGAGACAATAAATCAAAAAGCACATCAATATGGGATCTTTACTGTTTGGGATTTGTCACATAGTGTAGGGATTGTCCCGTTGGATATGGCCTCAAGTGGTATAGATTTTGCAGTTGGTTGTACATACAAATATTTGAGTGGTGGACCAGGAAGCCCAGCATTCATCTATGCCTATGAAAAACATCATGCCAGTATGCAAACCCCCATCCAAGGCTGGATGGGGCATCAAAAGCCTTTTGAGTTTGATGCAGATTATCAATCCAAAGGGATCAAACAGTTTTTAGGTGGAACACCACCAATTTTTAGTTTGCAAGCACTAGCAACTGCGCTGGGACATTTTGATGCTGGCTTAATTGTAAGGCTTTATGAGCAAGCAAAAGTTTATACAGAAACATTGTCTCAAACATTAATGTCACTAGAGTTAGAGGTTTTGGAAGCAGATAGGCGAGGGGGGCATATTGCTTTTTGTCATCCTAATGGGTATGGCATTTCGCAAGCAATGATTGCGAACGGGGTGATTTGTGATTATCGTGCGCCTAATTTAGTTAGGTTATGTGTGAATCCTTTATATCTGACAACGCAAGACTTAGATGCGTGTATTCATCACTTGGTGGCTATTTTATACCACAAGTATTATTTACACGCCAAATTTAATACCAGAAAAGAGGTAACCTAATGGAAAAAATGATTAATTTAAAAAAGATGTCTCAAACAGCAATGAGTCAAATGTTTGCTGATTTTATAAATTACTCAGTTGAAAAACAAAGTGCAATTTTGACTTGTCTAAGAGTAAAAAAAGAAGCAACGGCAGATGTTCTAGGTGCATTGAAGTATTTTAAAGGGCATTGTGTCACGGTCCCCAATGATATGACAGTCATTGATTTGGTTGGCACAGGTGGTGATGGCAAAGGTACGTTTAATATTTCGACAGCTGCTAGTTTGTTGGCTGCAAGTTCTGGCGCTTTGGTGGCTAAACATGGCGGTCGCAGTGCTAGTGGCATGGTGGGTAGTCAGGATGTCGCAGATGCATTGGGTATGAAGTATGAAGGAGAGGTAGATGATGCGATGCCTTATCTTAAAAAAAATGGCTATATCTATTTGCCTGCTACGTTGTTTAATCCGGTGTTTAAACAGTTTTCACAATTACGGCGCAACCTTGGTTTTCCGACTCTGTTTAATCTTATAGGTCCTTTACTTAACCCCATGCAACCAAAACGTATGGTGCTTGGCGTCTATCGTAAAGACCTATTAAAAACCATGGCACAAGTATTGAGGCGATTAAACTATGAACATGCCATGGTTGTTTATGCTGGTGATGGTTTAGATGAATTTAGTTTAGCCCAAAAGAACTATGTCATAGAGTTGAAAGGACATGACATGATGGCTTATACCATTAACGCTAATGATGTTGGGTTATCATGCGCAAACATTGCTTCCGTTAAAGGTGGTGATGTTTTTGAAAATGCATCCATTATTGTCGGGATTCTTTCTGGTAAAATTACAGGGCCGAAAAGAGACATTGCGTTATTCAATGCTGCAGCAGGTTTATATGTGGCAGGGGTTGTCAGTGATTTAAAATCTGGAGTCGCTTTGACTCAGGCATCAATTGAAAGTGGTGCGGCATTACAATTATTGAGTCAATTGGGAGGTCAATTATGAACTCATTTTTAGAATGTGTGAAAGCCAGTGTGAACAAAAGAGTAGCATTGCTACCTGATATCCCTTTACACAGGATCAACCATAAATCGTTTATGGATATTTTTAAGGCTAGAAATATGCCAGTTGTCATCAGCGAAATTAAATTTGCTAGCCCGTCAAGGGGGCTGATTTATTTCGGAGAAGAAAACCATGTACAGATTGCCAAAGGGTATTTGCACTCTGGTGCTTCAGCGATTTCAGTGCTGACAGAGCCTAATTACTTTAGGGGCAATGTGTCTTATATTCACGATTTATTTATGCACTGTGATCAACCACAAGTATTAATGAAAGATTTTATTATGCATCCTAAACAATTGAAGTTGGCGGTCAATCATGGGGCCACAGCGATTTTGTTGATGACTTCTATCTTGGATGACAATACATTGAAAACGCTATATGATACCGCCATCGCGTATGGTTTGACACCCATCGTTGAGGTGCATGATGAACTTACATTAGCGCGGGCAAATGATTTAGCACCGATGGTGATTGGTGTTAATAATAGGAATTTGCATACCCTTGAAGTAGATCTAAATACCGCAAAGAGGTTGATTAAAAATGTCCCTGACCAATGTGTCGCTATTTGTGAAAGTGGGTTGTCGAAAGCCAGTGAGATCAAAGAAATGTTGGCATTAGGTTATGAGGGATTTTTAATTGGCTCTTCATTGATGTCTCAGTCTGAACCAGATTTGGCACTAAAAAAATTATTAGCTGAGGTGGCCGATGAAACTTAAAGTGTGTGGGGTTACTCGGGCATCTGACATAGTATCTCTCAATCAATTGCCAATTTGGGCTGTAGGGTTTAATTTTTATGTTCGATCACCGCGTTTGATTGACATAGATCATGGTAGGTATTTAGCTGGATTGGTTGCAAGTCACATTAGAACCATAGGAATTGTTATGGATGTAAATGACATTGAAACGGTCTTAACATTTTGTGATTATGTGCAAGTATATACAGACGATTTGCCAGATGTAATTGATAAAAAAAGGTGTATTTTGGTGCGTCATTCAAATGATTTAAGTCCATTACCAAATACACAGGCATTTGCTCACATATTACTGGATGCACCATGCTTAAAAGATGGCTTATTAGGTGGTACAGGAAGGACTGCAAATCAAGTGGTTGCGAAACAATTGGTCAAGGACCATTCATTGATTTTAGCCGGTGGCATTACACTCCAAAATGTGGATGTGCTTTATGCTGCGATTAAACCATTTGCCATGGACGTTGCCAGTGGTTTTGAGGTGCAGCCGGGGATCAAAGATGTTAAGAAAATAAAAGTATTTTTAAAAAAGGTTGGTTTATATGAAAAATGATGGATTTTTTGGTGAATATGGCGGGTGCTATGCACCTGAAACACTCATAGCACCTTTAGAAGCTTTGAAAGATGCCTACGACAAGCTCAAGCACGATCATCTATTTCAAAAAGCGCTTCAAAAACTTTTAGGACACTATGTAGGGCGGCCGACGCCTTTATATCATGCAGCACAATTATCCAGATACTGTGGTGGCGCGAAAATATTCTTGAAACGTGAAGATTTAACGCATACAGGTGCACATAAAATTAACAACACACTCGGACAAGGACTGATTGCAAAACATATGGGTAAAACTCGATTGATTGCTGAAACAGGTGCTGGTCAACATGGTGTTGCAACTGCCACAGTAGCCAGTTTAATGGGGATGTCATGTGTGGTTTATATGGGGGCAAAAGATATGGCTAGACAGCGACCTAATGTTAAGCGTATGCAAATTTTAGGTGCTCAGGTCTTGCCTGTGTATAACGGTTCACAAACATTGAAGGATGCAACTTCTGAGGCAATGCGGGATTGGGTTTTAAATGTCAAAGATAGTCATTATGTGTTAGGTTCAGCCCTTGGTCCCCATCCTTATCCAACCATGGTGAGAGATTTTCAAACCATCATAGGGCAAGAGACAAAGTCTCAAATCCAAGCCTTATGCGGACGATTACCAGATACATTGGTTGCTTGTGTGGGTGGTGGTAGCAATGCCATTGGGCTATTCTACCCGTTCTTAACTGAGCAAAGCATACAAATGATTGGTGTTGAAGCAGGTGGTTTTGGGGATCAATTAGGTCAACATGCCGCTCGATTTAAAAGTGGCAAACCTGGGGTTTTGCAAGGGACAAGAACCTATTTGCTGCAAGATGATGATGGGAATATTGCAGGTACTTCGAGTATTTCAGCAGGGCTTGATTATCCTGGTGTCGGACCTGAACATGCCTATTTGCATGATAGCAAACGTATTCAGTATACATCTGTTACAGATCAAGAAGCTTTAAAAAGTGCACTGACTTTGGCACGTTTGGAAGGGATTATTCCTGCTTTAGAAAGCGCTCATGCACTGGCTTTTGCAATCGAATATGTGCCAACACTGACCAAAGACCAAGTGGTGGTAATAGGCTTGTCTGGGCGAGGAGATAAAGATTTAGAAGCTTTTATTCAAGCATTAGAGGGTTCATTATGATTAAAACACTGTTTGCAAAAAATAATACATTATTCATCCCTTTTGTGATGTCAGGGTTTCCTTCCGTGTCTATATCCAGGGAGGCCATTCTTGGGCTGGCTCAGTTAGGTGCAGATTTGATAGAAGTTGGGATCCCATTTTCGGACCCAATTGCCGATGGCCCCATCAATCAGTGTGCAGCTAGCATTGCCATTCATAATCATGTAACAGTTAAGACTGTCTTAGATGAAATAAAATCTATACGCGCGCTTAACTGTCAAACACCTATTATGTTATTTAGTTATTTAAACCCAATTTTAGCTTATGGTTACAAGAACTTTTTAGATGATGCTAAAAAAGTGGGGGCAGATGGTATATTGATTCTCGATTTGCCACTTGAAATGGGGCATGACATTTACAGTTATGCTAAAAAAATTGGTCTATCTTTTGCTTTATTAGCATCGCCAACAACATCAGTTACAAGGCTTAATTATTATCATGCATTGGCGCCTGATTTCATATATTATATTGTTAGGTTAGGGGTGACTGGCATTCAAGACCAATTGCCAAATGATTTAGAAGAAAAACTATTAAGCTTAAAAACTTTTGTTCCAAAAATACCTATCGTAGCTGGTTTTGGTATTGCCTCTATTCAAGATGCAAAAAAAGTTGGTGCTGTCGCGGATGGGGTTGTGGTCGGTAGTCAATTAATGGATATCTTAGATAAACAAGGACTAGGTCATATGCTTGCCTTTGCTAAGCAATTACTTAATACAATAGGGCATTAGGCTATTTAGATTTAGTAACAATCGATTTGATTCTAATCTTTCGTATTAGTTTTTTTTAGGATACATTGAATTTGTAAATTCGTTGTTTGATTGTTCATCGCTACGATGTTGACAACACTTACAATTTTTATTATTCGCAAAGGTAAGAGCCTTTGTTACGCGACAGTAATCATTTATTGGGACTACGTTAAGACTTTTTAAAACATTTACGTTGAGATCAATCAGTGTAGAAATACCCATTATCGAAATACAAACAAACGGCATAAAAATACATGCTGTAGAGCTTGAAATAAAAGCTAAAGACGGAATAAAACCATTGGTTATAATTAACATGGAAATATTTATAAAAAAGCCAACAGTCATAAACGTATGACTATACCAAGTAGTTGTATCGATAGCTTCTATTAAATTGTATATTTCAAACAGATTTTCTTGGCTTGTATTAAAGTTTGCGGCTTTGAGTACGTCATTGTCAGTATTTGAAATATCTCTTGAAATACTAACAGCAAAATCAGATTGTATCATAGCTTCTACATCGTTTTGACCATCACCAATCATCCCAACAATATTCATTGAAAATAGATTTTGTATGTAGCACTTAATTCGAATAAGTAGGCTTTTGGGCTGATCAACCCTCCCATATAACTGAAGATTTTTAACAACTTCTTTTTTATGAGATACATCGGGATCATGAAATGTATCATCAAAAATAATATGATCTTTTGATACGACGTCTTTTAATTCTCGAATACATTTTTTTAAATGTGCTTTATCTGAATGTCCACTTAAAATATAACAAGTAATGCCATTGACTCTAAGGTTATTAAGTAAGGGAATTGCATTTTTATTAAGTATATATGCACCTTTAGGATTGTTAGGATCTTCTTCATAGAGCGTATGTGTTCTATCAAAAATCATGATATTAGGTTTGCCTGAGTTTGGCATTTTATTAAATTCTATATTTGTATTTTGTGTAATCCAATGTAATAGTTTGTTATTAAAAATCGCTTTAACTGTAAAGAATATACAGGGACAAGCCACAATCAGATTTGTTGCTAAATACTTGAGTCCAATTGCTGCCGATCCAAGTAAGATGCCGTTATAAGTAGCCATGATAAGGCTAAAAGTAAATGTTGTCATCAGTATAAAGTTAAGTTTGTGATCTTTGTTTTCTGATTGGTTTCTTTGTTCGGTATGCGTAGTGCTTTGGTAAGATTCATTAAAAATAATTTTGCCAGAGTGAACAAAAGTATTATTAGGAATAGTTTCTCCTATATCTATGTCGATTCTTTTTTCAGATTGATTGTCATCAATTTGACAAACTTCCAATGCAGTGGCGCTTGCAGGAATTAAAATTCTTTGTTCTATTTTTAACACCGTGCCTACAATAATTTTATGCAAGTTAATCGATTGGTGATTATGCGGTAAGAGTTTAGATTGCATGGTATGAAGAAAATGATTAGAAATGCCATATGAGCCGTATATCAAAAAAGTTTCTTGAATGATAATTGAATAAATTGCATTAAATGCAGGAAAGAAACTTGCAAAAGAAGTTGTCCAACAAATAACTACATACATTAAAATTAATTTCCTTGTAGAAGGAAGCTCAAAATAGGAATTAGCTTCACTTTCATTTTTTTCTGGTGAATAACGAAATAGCATCTTTAATAATGTCTTTTGGATTTTTTCGTTCTTAACAAATAAGCTCAACACACTGCTGGGTATCGATATTGCAAGTAATAAAGTGCTCATTAAACTTAAAGGATAAAGTGATATGACCAATATGCTCGCGGCTAAAAAAGTTAATAAAGAAATAAATCCTATGTAATCAGGAAAATCTAGATATATAGATGTCCCTATGAAAATGGTTGAAGCTATAAAAAACAAATAACCAGACCAAAATGATAGTGTAATGGTTTCAAAAATAGGTATGGTGATTAATAAACCAGCAAGAATAATAATAACTGATCGAGTTAACAACGAATCGTTTGTTTTTTTTTGTTCAATACAACAGGGTTCTATCATGGAAAATTTATTTATGAGGTTTAGCAATTACAAGAAACTTTTCTTAAATTAGCGTAATGAGAAAAAATTGCATAAAAAATTCCTGCCATGGCAATGATCGAAAGCATTGAGTTATCAAAATAAAACTTTGATGCTAATAAAATGACAGAAGAGATTGATGCGATATAAAAAGGAATCGATGTTAAATTATTTTTTAAGATTTGGCTATACATGGATGATAAGGAAATCATCATTGAAACGAGTATTAATGGAATTAAATACTGACTATAGTCAGCTAGCTCAAGTCCAAAAAATGCAAAAAGAGCTGCATATTTTGGCATGCAAATAGGGCAAGGCGGACATGATTTGAAAACCGGTATTAAGGCTGCTAGAAAAGTTACACCATTCGATGCAGTTGTTCTGATATTTTGCATAAGTAATATAATAATAGAATTTAGTTGTGATTTCAAAGTTTAAAGATTAATTATTTTTATATTTATACTATACTGTAAACTGTTTCTGTTTAAGGTGCAAGATTATGTCGATACAAAAAAACTATCAAACATTGCCTATCTATAAAGTTAGCATTAACTTTTCGTTATCAATTTTATACGCCGTTTTAATCACATTAGCATTCATTCTAACCATTCAACATGAGTTTGTGGATCATGCTCAATTTCAGTTGCACGCATGGATGTTAGCATTTTTAGGTTTGTCTTTTGTTTTGGTTTTAGGTTGTTTTAAGACTGAAATCGTTTCTAGAAAAATATCTTTTTTATTTGTATTGTCTTTATTTTCGTTATTAACTGCCATGCGGATTGCAATGTTAGGTAATTATTTTGATGTATTTTTAACAACAGCGATTGCAGCACTTGTGAAGATAGCCATTTTATGTGATATTTCCAAAAAAGATATCTATAGTCATGGCAAAGTACAAGAAAGATATATTAAACGATTAGATTGGCAAGTTTTAATGGTAAGGCTTTTAATTGGATTAGTATTGGTACCACATTTTACTGAAAAATTATTTGCAGGTCCTATGGTTAGAGGTGACGATGTTGCAGCATTTGCTAGCATGGGTATAACCCAGCCAGTATTTTTTGTCATATTAGCTGGGTTATGTGAGTTTTTTGGCTCTCTTGCTGTCAGTTGTGGTTTTTTTACTCGATTATCCTCTCTGTGTGTGCTTATTTATTTAATGGTTGCAACTTATCTTGGCGGACATTTTGATAATGGCTTTATATGGGCTGGTGCTGGTGGTGGCTGGGAGTATCCAGTTTTATGGGCGGCTTTATTGTTATGCTTTAGCTTTTTTGGTCCTGGATACTTTTCCATTGATCAGTATCTATGTTCAAAATACGCATTACCAAAGTGGGTTTTGAAAATCATGGGTGTTAAATAAATGAGATTATATGTTTATAACTAAATTAGGAACCTCTATGCATACATTAACTTTCAGTGAATTAATAAAGATTTTTATCCGAGGCATCATCATTGGTTTTTTTGCCACGATGTTTATGGATCTATGGACATTGTTTCTTTTTTTCATCACAGGTCATCCGATTGATTGGGGGATCATTGGTAAAGTAGTTGGCTACTTATTCCAAGGGGATCTAATACTACCGGATATGTCACAGTATCATGCATTGGAATACCAAAATGCCATAGGTTGGATGACACATTACACGGTTGGTTTTATTTATGCGATTGCTTTTGAGTTAATTGTTCTTCATGGCCTGAGATACAAAGTGTCTTTATTGAAGACTTTGCTTTTTGCTTGGATATTAATGTTTTTTCCATTCTGTGTATTGTCACCATTATTTAGCCATGGTTTCTTTTTCATGGATTCAGTCTCACCTCTGCACAATATCCTTTATACGATAAGCTGTCATACCATGTTTGGTATTGGTTTATGGTTGGGAACATTACTTTCAAAAGCAATTGTTAAGTCAAAACTAATGGCTCGCTGGGTTATCACTGCTGGCTTATTAATGCTATTAGCTGTTGTGATCAGTTGTTTGATTACCTGGATTGTTTAAATTTAATCTAGTCATCACATAGACCACAAGCTATATAAGACCAATCTTATATATTTTGTGTTTTCTTTATAGATCTCTTAGTATTATGTTAATTATAATTTGGTAAAAAAACATGAAAAAAAAGATATTTCAAGAATTATTTAGAGAAAGTGAAGGTCGAGGTAATAAAAGTACGGTCATTCATGGCTATACACAATTGCTCAATGACATTGCATCAACGAAAAATTATCCTGAATGGTTTAATCAGGTCAGCCTAAACATGATGATTTGTGGTTTAAGGAATGCTGGTTTTCAGTTTAACCGTGATAATGCTAAAACTTTTGACATTATATGGGAGATTTTATCAGATTAGTTGCCTAATTATGATGCCCAAGGTATTGCAAATAGTTTATTGGCGTTAGATCAGATGGGGTTACGCTGGAGTAATTTTGATCCTGGTTTACAAGCTGATCTTATGGGCTCAGTTAGAAGCAAGGTTGAAAGCTTCAATGCTCAAGGTATTGCAAATAGTTTATTAGCTCTATCAAGGTTGCTTATTAATAACGATGAGATATTAGAACTTTTAATAAATCAAGTCAGAGGGTTGGATTCGTTTTTGCCTATACATATCAATCAAATTTTATTTGCTTTAACTTGGATTAAAGCGTATCAAGGAAAAGCATTCATAGATTTATAGGGTCGTTTCGATCTAATTAATGAGATTACTGATTCGCGACTACATCAAGATGTCATTAGAATCATAAATGAATGCAATATCCCTGTTGAAAAAGAAAAGCGAATGGGAGTTAAAGGCGTTATAAGTGTAGATTGTTATATACCTAGCAAAAACTTAGTGATTGAAGTTCATGGGCCTTTACATTATTCATTAGATGGAAGTCTTAATGTGAGAAGTGAGAAACAAGCTGCATCCTATAAAGATTGGAATGAGTTAAAAGATGATGCTGCTAAAAAAGCATTCATAAGGAATCTAATGCCAAGTCAGTTAAATGTAAGTGCAAGTGTGTTTAAACCAAGAAATTATCTTGATCCAAATGCAATTGCATTTAACCCAATATATAAGATATAGCTAAAGTAGTTATATAGTATGGTGTAAAATAATTAAGTATAATTAAATACAAAGTCTACGGGGTATTATAATTTAAATACGCCTGTATTTATCCCAAGATTTACGGCATAAATGTGATCAAATTAGTGCATCAATAAAAAAAAACAATTTGGGAAAAATATTTTAAGAATTGATACACTTAAACGGAGTGGTTTGAAGAAGCGTGTGTTTTGTATTTCACTACGTGGTTCTATATAAAAAGGTTGTAGTCCTCATGAGCATTTCATTTTCTATTGGATTTAAGAACATAGTGGTATCACGTAGCTGCAAAGGAAGTAGTCTTGTAACTTTATTCTCGTGAGGGAAACACTCGGTTTTATTGTAGAAACTTAATATAGAGCGTATTTGATAGATTGAACGATCTTCAAAAGTATCGGCAATGGTTTCCCAATTAGGGAAATACTCTGCTCGTTGAAGTTTCATGATAAGATTGAGCTCTTTAGAAGAAACATGATTAGTATTGAATTCTGAAGAATTACGAGGATTATTTATGGCGTTTAAAAGGGTTTGATAATTATCTTTTAGGTAATCGCTTATCGAGATGAATTGTATTTGATCTCTATTATCAATGTTTTGGTTAGTGAATAAATTAGGATTATTACAAATAATCTTCGTTAACGAGGAACAGTTCCTAAAAGCGTTTTCACCAATCGTAGTCATGCTATCAGGAATAATGATACTTAAGAGAGCGGTACAATCAATGAAAGCGCTTTCAATAATCGTAGTCATGCCATCGGGGAAATTGATGGATGTGAGTTCAGTGCATTCATCGAAAGTCTCAAAATCAATTTCAGTAACGCTATCAGGTAGTGTGACGGAGGTGAGAGATGAGCACCTTTGCCAAGATCTTCTACCAATCCGAGTGATTCCATTTGGAATATTGATTGATGTGAGAGCCGTGCAGTCAACAAAAGCACAATCTTGGATTGTATTGACACTTTCAGGAATAAAGATACTTGTTAGTGATGTACATTCATCAAAAGCCTCTTCACCAATCATGGTAACGCTATTAGGAATATTAATGGATTCTAATGCAAAGCATAGGCTAAATGCACTTACACCGATTTCAGTAAAGCCATCAGGAATAGTAAATTCAGTCAGTGCAAATCTAGAGATGTTTAAACTTGCGCAATGTTCATTGATGTATTGTGTTGTTAATATAGTCATATCATATTTTTATTTAACAATAACACATTTGGCCAAATTTTTCAATGATTGTAAGGTGACTTAGCTATTGGATGGAGCAACTTGAAGCTGACTCATTCTTAGCTCTAACTCTGATTTTGATGCGTGTTCTTGCTCTTGTGTTTCCTCTTTAGATCTTAAAGTAATATTTTCAGCAGTCATAGAGAGTTTCATATGATCTGTAGCAGTAAAAAACATAAAGAATTAAAAAAAGTAGTATAGTTTCTTTATAAAAAGGATAATAGACTTAATCTCTCAATCATTAAATAATTAAACTTGCAAAAAAAGAGTCTGAAACGTGATGATCTGGAGCATTTAAAATGAATGTTTAAAGGCTGAATTTTTTTCTGTAGACTATTTATAAAATTTACTAGATAATAACAATGTTGACTAATTGACCAAATCTAATGCTAGCCTGGCCTTTTTATTCAAATTGATTAAAAATATGGATGAAGCTCAGAAAATTAGTATTCCAAAGTGAAGTATGTAAATTTGCGACTGAATATGTTTTGTTTAGTTAAGTTCAAGTAAGGATGTTATTTTGAATGCGATAAGGATGTGTATAGCCCTTATAGGGTGTTATATTTATGGTTTAACAATAACTTATGTTGGCGGCATTGAAAATGCTTTATCTAGCCAATATGGAATGACAGCGTCAGTTTTTGGATCTTTAAATAGCGTTTATTTATTAGGTTCAGCGCTTGGCTTATTGTTTTATTCAAATATGTTGGATGGTGTATATGCGCATCGACTGATTGTTGTATTGTCTTTCATGTTATCATGTTCTTTTTTTCTAGTTGGCCTGCCTACTCATAAGAATGTTATTTTCAGTGGAGAGCTGTTGATGGGTTTTTGTGCTGCGTCTTATCTAATATATACGGTTAAATTATCAATGATATATTTTCCTAAGTTAATACATCGTGTATTGCCAATCATCATAGGTGCTGCTATTTTTGGTAACGCATCAACGAGTATTATTGAAAGTTTTTCTATGCATATGGGTTTTAAAAAAACTGACTTTATTATCAGTACGTTTGTATTATTGTATAGTTTTCTTTTGTGGCTTACAGTTAAACCCTTTAATGTTGTGAATGATTCAACCCCTAAGACATGTTCTGATTGGTTCAAGCAAATATGGAATGTATTTGAACCACTTCACTCAACTAGTATTGCCATAGTTTTATTATCACAAGGTATTACGATAGGTTTCATTTCAGCTATTTTTTTAAATATTGTAACTCCAATTATATATATCAACACAACCTATCAGGGAACAACGTCAATGCTATATTTATCTAAAGGATTGTTTGGCGTCATATTAGGTCTTTTGTTCACTAAAAAACTTTCTACAGTTTGGTGTTTGACTTATCAATATGGTTTGATTTTCATTTGCTCATTCCTGGTGGGATTGCTACTTTATTATCAAGCAGATCTTTTTTATTTGACA
>JAQWRO010000065.1 GCA_029243665.1 Gammaproteobacteria bacterium | reverse complement strand
CTGCAAACAAGTGTCTTTGACGAATGGATCAAACGTTTTGCCATTGTAATTTTAGAGGGCTACGGAACTACTGAGGCATCCCCTTTGGTAAGTATTAATAATCGCATGTATCATAAGATAGGCACGGTTGGCAAATTAATCCCAGATATGCAAGCAAAGATAGTGCCCGTTGAAGGCATTGAAACAGGCGGAGAACTTTTTCTGAAGGGTCCAAACATTATGGCCGGCTACGCCACATGTCTAACGCCATTAAAATTAAATAAAGTAGAAGATGGCTGGTATCCAACAGGTGATATTGCCAGCATAGATGACATGGGCTTTATTACCATTCATGGTAGAAAAAGGCGATTTGCAAAAATCAGTGGAGAGATGGTTTCGTTAGAAGCCATTGAAAAAATCATCAATCAATACTTGTCCGAATCCAACAACGCAGTGATTGCAATCAAAGATGAAAAGAAAGGTGAGGCTTTAGTATTGGTCACTGATGACCAAGCGCTAACCGCAAGAAAGTTAAGAAAATTGGTTCCTTTAGACGAGCTAAACAACCTAATGACCCCTAAGAAAGTTCATTTCTTAGAGGACATCCCTAAGTTAGCCACTGGTAAAGTGAACTACCCAATGCTTTTATTAAGCATTCAGTAGCCAATTACCATTGGATTGTCGGCATGCGACACCACTAGATTGAGAAAAGTTTTCAGATCCTTTAGCAACTAAGTCATATTTTCTACAAACTTCATCATCACCAAATGCTGGGGAGCCGGCTTTTAAACTGTATGTGGTTTGATCGGATGTATCTTTCCAACGTTTCCATTGGTTAGACGCTTGATACTCTAGCATATTTGCCATCTTTAAACGATTCGCTTCAGACATTTTAGCATCTAGTGACTGCACCACAAATGCACCCACCAATGTACCTGCTGCATTGTATGATTGAGCATCACTTGCTGGAATGGCTAAACCAGTACCTGAAGCAACCACACCACCTAGGTAACGGTCACTTTTAGCCTCTGCAAGCATTTGATCTTCAGGAGATTGACTACAACCTACCAAAACCATACTACCTAAGGTTAAGGTTAAGACTACTTTGTAATTTAGCTTCATAATAATGTCCCTAATCCTAGTAAATTTATTTATTACTATCAGTTTGATCTACAGAAGCACCCAACTTACTACCAACATGAGCACCAGCAACAGTTCCAGCAATTGTAGCAGCAGTTTGACCGCTTCCATCACCAATATTAGAACCTGCGATACCACCGATAGCAGCACCAATCAGAGCGCCACCTTGTTCGTTTGATAGACCATCACCATCACAGCCAAACAAGACTGATGAAGCAATAACAGTTGTAAGTATAAATTTTTTTTGATTCATGATTAAACTCCGTTTTAAAAATTAAACCCTTACACATATTGTAGACCAAAAATGAAAATATTTATTTATTTTTTAATTTATGTTAATATAACAATTTTAAAAGCTTGTATCAATATGAAATTTATAAGAAAATATATTAGCTTATACATCATTGCAATCATTCTACCGGGCACAGCTGTTCCAGAAGGAACAAAACTACCCAGGACTGAAGTCATGAAAATTTTGTATAAAGCATATTCAAAAGCCAAAGAAGAGCAACTGACACAATCGCCCATTGTAACTGTAGTAGATTACTCACTACCTTCAAACCAACCCAGACTTTGGGTCATGGATATGAGCGACCATAGCGTCATCAAACATACCACCGTTGCTCACGGCAAATACTCAGGTCAAGCTTTAACAACCTCTTTTTCTAACCAAGAAGGTTCATTAAAATCAAGCCTAGGTGTCTTTTTAACAGGTAAAACCTATCAAGGCAAACATGGCAAATCCATGCGTCTCAAAGGATTAGAAAAAGGCTTTAATGACAACGCAGAAAAAAGAGGCATTGTCGTACATGGTGCAAAATATGTACACCGTACTTGCAATAACGCCATAGGCATGTGTAACGGAAGAAGCTTTGGCTGCCCTGCCGTGTCTGATAAAGAAGTTAAAGCAATCATAGAAAACACTCAAGCAGGCTCCCTTTGGGTATCTTATTACCCTGATCAGCAATGGCTGACACATTCTGACTTTTTAGCCTAACTAAAATTTCTTTTTTTACTTTACACAACGACCTTTTTTAAGCTTTAATATATTAATAGCTTGGAGAGGTCTATATGCCAGAGAAAAAAGTTCAAAAAACAATAAACAAACTTCGCAGCGATTATTTAGCAATTGCTTCATTAATCCCTTTAAAATCTAGTTATTACAAGAAAGGTGATAGCACTTCTAATCATAATTACTTCATCTATGGTTTAGCACTCTTTTTCTGCGTAGGTATTTTAGCCGGGCTACTTACAGGTTTTGGTGCTGCAGCACCGATCATAAGTGCCATCGTCTCAATACTTGGTGCCAACATGCAAATTGGCATGATTGCCCTATCCATTTTTGCATTGTATGCCATTCCTTGGGCGCTGGTGTATATTCCAACAGTTGGTAGTAAAATTCGTAGCTGGTGGGAAGGCATGACAGGAAACAAATATGTTAAATTGCATACTAAAGCGCTTGAGACAGCTCATTACGCTTTGGAAATGTTATATAGAAAAGAAATTAGATTACTTGAAAAAGGCCAAATATCAGAAAGCACATTAACTACTCAAAGTGCTTTGAGTTCTCTTGCAATGATATTAGAAAAATTACACAATTCTTCTTCAGCAAGCGATAGTAGTCTTAAAAATTTATCTGAAAAATTGAAAAGTATTACTGAGATTACAGATTTAAACAAATTTAAGACTGACATTGCTAATTTAGCATACTTTGAAGATTTCCAACCTCAAGAACATTTCGGATCCAGGCTTAATTTCGGACCCAGGCTTAATGAGTCTCAAAAGTATAAACAACTTTTCGATTATAATAATATGCACAGAATGGGGATTAGCTCCAGCCCCACTAAGGAAGACCTAAGTAGAACCAAAACACTTAACAAGCTAATGAGGCAAGTAGTTTGGGTCAAAATACGTGAACAAGATGAAAGCAAGCGTTTTTACAGCGGTATTGCCAATAAGTTAGCATCAGCCCTTGGATGGATAAATGCATTGATTGCAAACTCAACAGGTACAGCGCTAGCACCTTTATTTATTTTTTCTGCTGTGTTTATGGTGTTTGCACCCACAGCCATACTGCCATTTTATTTATCCTTGTTCTTAGTTTCACTCTTTGGACTTGCAGGGTTTGTGGCAGCATATGGCTTAACCAAAGCAAGCATTGAAAAATGTATGTCTAAAGCAGCTGATTTTTTCATTGATAAAGAGCTAGCTAATTACAAAAAGCAAAAATTCGCAAATAAATACACATCAGGTATTCTAAAAAAACCATGGTCTTATTTCAAAGACATTGTTAAATACTATGGTCTTTTACCTTTAACCATGTCTTTATTTTTAGCCATGGGAATCGCTAGTTTTAACTTCTTAGCAGGTGTTACTGTTGGCCATCTCATCCTAAACCCACTCATGCTGACTGACCCTATCGCGGTTGCATCCTTTGGCATCAAATCTATATCAGGCCTACATGCAGTAGAAATGTTTTTCGGGGTTGTAGGATTTGTGTTCACAGTGATTGCGGTCACACCATTAATGGTGAACGCATGGCAGTCATTTGTGAAGTCACTCACATTAGAGCCACTGTCACAAAATAAAGGCATTGCCTTGACTGCACTGGTTTCAACAACCATCAATACCATATTGTTGGCCCGTATGTTAATGAGACCAGGCTCACCGATGGATCTATTCCTTGGCACAGGTTTTCCAATATTAGTAAAAACCATTGCCATTCTAGCCACCGTGTCTATCTTTTTACTTGGCTTTGCGCTGTTTTACATGGGCATTAAAGAAATGTTTGCACATCGTGGGCATGATTTTGGCACCATCATTCGTGACAACTATCACTTAGCACCATCCTATGAATTTGGCACTAAGCCACTACCTAAGGCTATAGTGAATGATTTCAAGTTTAGAACTGAAGCAGAACTTGATACCAACAATAGCCACAAAGAGATGATATAAAAGTGTCTCTAGAGCTTATTAAGGACTACCATTACATCGCTAGACGCATCGCTTTAAAGAATAGTCTCTATCAATCTGAAGAGGCACCCTCGTGGACAGAAAAGGCTTTATACTATATTTGTCTTTTCTTTATAGTTGTGATTCTTGCAGGTATATTAACTGGTTTTGGGCAGGCAGCCCCCATCATCAGTGCCATTGTCTCTTTATTCCCAGAAGTTAGCATACAAATTGGTTATATGGCATTGATGGTATTCAGCCTTTATGCAATCCCTTGGGCACTTGTTTACATTCCTGACATTAGCAATCTATTTAGAAATGGATGGGAAAATTTTAAAAACCCAAGTGCCCCACACAACCAAAATTCAATTGCTTTAGAACGTACTCATAACATCCTTGCTATGTTCTATCGCAAATCAATGAAACGATCTCAAAACAAGGACTTTCACCCAAGTAAAAAAGATGCCTTAACCCATGTGAGCAAAATACTTATTAAACTTGCCATACTTGATACAGTCGATGATTACATGTCAAGTGAAAAGATTTTGAGTGATTACAAAACATTCTATGACAACATAGCTGCAAGAGATTCTTTCAAACTCGGGTTCCACCTAAAACAAAAATGTGTAGAAAAGAGCGCAAACGAATCTGAAATATTTGAAAACTTACTCCAAGAGACTGCTGAGTTACACTTAAAGCAAAAAGCCCCTGAAACAAGACATTTAAATTATTTAAAAGAATATTTCAAAGATATTAGAAATAAACCTAAAAATAAATTTGAGACTAAATTATCAACCCTTATAGAACTGAACGGCTTTATCCCAGAAAATATTGTAAAATTTCGAAAAGAAATTCTAGATGTGTCACCAAGTAGCGCTTATACTGCAACAGAATATAAACAAATCTCTCAAAAATTATGGGCGATACAATGTAAAGTAGATAAAAACATATCTTATTGGTCGAAAACTTCTGAAAAACTTGGCACTGTTTTAGGGTTTTTAAACGCAGCCATCGCCAATGTTTCTGGAACTGCGTTGGCACCACTTTATATTATAGCAACCATACTTATGATATACGCTGTCCCAAATGCTATTTTGCCCTTTTATCTATCTTTAACTTTAGTCAGTGCATTTGCTGCTTCTGGATTTGTATCTTCTTATGGGATTACTCGAAAAAGCATTGAAAAAGCTTTTGTGAATATGGCAAACGCCATCTTAGATGTTGATAAATCCCAAAGACCCCATAAACAATTTTCATATGATGGCAATATACTCTTAAAACCATTTCATTATCTATGGTACCTAACGAAACGCCACTACCCTGTTGTGATGGCACTTTTCATCTCATTGGCCATTGCAAGCTTTAACTTCCTAGCAGGTGTAACCTTTGCGCATATTTTACTTAACCCAAGTATGATCATGCACCCAACTCAAGTAGCTACCTTTAGCATTCAAAGTTTAGCATCTCTTCACGTATTCGAACTTGCTTTCGGAATCATTGGGTTTACATTTACCGTCATTGCTGTTGCACCTTTGATGATTTGTGCATGGAAAAACTTTATCAAGGCCAATAAACTAGAACATTTTACTACCAAACCAACCCTTGCAATGGCTGCTGCTTTAACCAGCATAGTTAACACAGCTTTGATGTTTAGAATGATGCTTAGGCCAGGCTCTCCCCTCGACTTGTTTTTTGGTGCTACGCCATGGGTCATTAATATCATGACTTATGTTGCGCCACTTTGTATTTTAGTCCTTGGCTTTGCCTTGTTTTACATGGGTCTTCAAACCATGCTCAACGACCGTGGTAGAAACATATTTGAAATCTATAACGAGACACTCGCATTGAAAGCCGATTACAACCTATCTGTCTCTCTACCCGCACCTAAACCAGTTGCTGGCATTACAAATAATGGTTCTACTTCATCAGCCAATTCTTGGTCAGAAGCACTACGTTGATAAATAGACGCATGCTCTGTAAATAGATTGGATAGTGGTAATTCTTGGCTTGTTTTCCTAGGTAAATCTCGTGCCACAATGAACTTCCTTTCATCAGTTTCATGAACCATAACAGATGAGACATAAAAACTAAAGAACAAGATACTCGATGTTATTGCGATAAACCCTGCCAAACCAGT
>JAQWRO010000039.1 GCA_029243665.1 Gammaproteobacteria bacterium | reverse complement strand
AGTTAATTTACTTTCTTTATTTAGCGTATATAAATTTTTAAAAAAAGTATGTTTACCTGCCTTAGAAAAAGCACTGACTTCGTCCACTAATATATATTGTGGCAAAAAGCCATCTAAATCTTTTAGATAATTATCATGATCTACCAAGTCACTTTTATTAAATAAAATAAAGAATGGTTTTCCAATTTGAATCAATTCATTCATCAGCTTTTTATCTTGACTTACAATACCTGCTGTTGCATCTAGCATTAAACAAACGACATCAGCATCATGAATAGACTGCATGGTTCTAACATAAGAGTAAAAGTCTAATGAGTGTTGAATTTTGTTTTTATTTCCAATACCAGCTGTATCAATAAGCTTTATTATATTATTTTTATGTTTAATATTTATATCACTTGAATCTCTAGTAGTTCCAGAGAAATCGCTGGTTATAAACCGATCTTGTTTCGATAACATATTAAGCCAAGTTGATTTACCTACATTGGGTCTACCCACAATAGTAATGCTAATATCATGATCATCTTGATGTGGTTCAATATGTTTCAGGCTATCATTTATTAAGTCATCAAAACCACTTTTAGTTCGAGTTGATACAGGATAAAGGTCCTTATAGCCAAGTGAATAAAAACCGTCTTGATTTGCGCCAGATAAATCAATTTTATTGATTAAAACATAAATAGGTTTGTTTAAGGATCTAAGCATATTTCCAAGCTCAAGATCAACTGAAGTGGGCTCTTCTAATGAACCGTCCACTACAAACCAAATAACTTCAGCTGCTTGAATGGCAATTTTAGTCTGACTGGTTAAATCTTCTGCAAAATCCAAAGATGAATCCCCAAGCCCACCAGTATCACATATAGTGTATGCTTGTTCATTTAAATCAAAAGTACCAAATATACGATCACGTGTCGTGCCAGGTATGTGCGAAATAATTGCTTGTTTGCTCTTAGTCAACACATTAAAAACTGAAGACTTTCCGACGTTACTTGCACCTACTAATACAATATTACTCATAAGCTTAACTAATTGACTGTTGATACCAAATAAAATTCTTCAAAGAAGACTCTGGGTTAGTTCTAGATAATAATGTACTAGCTTTAATAAAAGCTTCTTCAGCATTATCATAATTTCTAAGTTTTTTTTCAGCCAGACCTGTAATTAAATAAACAGTCACTTGATTAGGATTTTTTATTTTTTTCAATATTAATAATGCTTTATCTTCTTGGTTAGTAGATAGAAATCGTCTAGCTTGAAGTAAATAAGCTTGGTCTAAGACAAAGACTGGGGCACCATTTTGTATTAATCTTTGCACCTGCATATCAACACCTTGCCAATTACCTTTTTTTAAATCATCAGATATTAGCAATAGCTGAGTTAATGAAGCATATGGACTAGACTTATATTCAACTACGAATTTTTTTGCTTTATTTATCTTTTCATAATTATCTTCTATTTTTAATAAAGTATAAAAGTTTTCAGATGCCTGTGTTTCATAACGATTGTGAAAATACTGATACGTAAATGTTACAATAGAGATAGTTATAAATGAAATTACGAATAAAAAGATTATTTTGTTATACTTGCTGTAAAATTTCTTTAGATTATTAACAACAATATCTGCTTCATGATTTGCATGCATGTATTTTCTCCATGACTTCGTTTATTGTATAAAATGAGTGTTTTTCATTGCTTTCAATATTATATAAATACCATACACCTTCTATTAGACCAATGGCTATAGTATGACCCATTTTACTGGCTCTATTGAGTTGTTTTTTTAATTGGCTAACACCAAAATGAATAAAACTATTTAAATGATGTTCATTTATTGCAACTTGTAAATTGAAAAGTTCATGATTATTATCTTCATTGTCAGTAAATAAAAATATTGTTTGTTTATTTCTATAATGAATTTGATCTATTAACATAGCCAGTCTTTCAATTCCTATAGCCATACCAAGAGAGTAGCCTTCTTTGGAACTTAAGATTTCACATAACTTATCAGTTCTACCGCCGGCACAAATTGTATTTTGAGCACCCAATCCATCTAAAGCCTGCCATTCATAAATTAAACCCGAATAGTAATCTAATCCTCTAACCAGGGTATGATCTTCCTCAAATGGAATTTCATTCTTAATAAGCATATCTTTAATGTAAGAATATTCAATTAATTCTTTATCTGATAAATAATTAGTGATTTTTGGTGCATCTTTGATTAGAGATTTTACATATTCATCTTTTGAATCAAGCAATCTAAGAACGTTTTGCTCAAAGCGATATTGATGTACTTCATCAAAATTCCCTACAAAAGGAGAAAAGTATTCTCTTAAAACATTTAAATAAGCTTCTCGAGTTTCACTAGAACCTAAATAATTTATTTTACATATCACCGGTGAGGAAAGGGATAATTGGTTAAAGATTGTATATGCAATGTTTACTACCTCAACATCAATGCTTGGGTGATGGTAACCAAATGCCTCAATACCAAATTGATAAAATTCTCTTTGTCTTCCTTTTTGAGGACGTTCACGTCTATACATCGGACCAAAGTACCATAATCTTTGGTATGGTGATGATCGATGAAATTCTGATAGATATGCACGAAAACAACCCGCAGTTCCTTCAGGCCGTAGTGTAAGAGACTCATCATTTCGATCTTCAAATGTATACATCTCTTTTTGAACAATATCACTACTAATACCAACACTTCTTTTAAAGAGCTCAGTAGTTTCTACAATAGGTAGTACAACTTGTTTATAACCGTAACTTTCAACAACACTTCGAATAACACTCATGATGTATGACATCTGATCACATTCATCTGGCAATCGATCGTGCATGCCTCGAATTGGTTTAAAGTTAATCATATATTTTGGTTGTAAGCAGCATCTAGAATAAGGTGATTATTTGTAGTAATTTCTTCTTTATATTGCGGAGTTAGAACTATAAAAGAGTAGTAACCAACCATCAATACACAAACACTTACGACAAAAGACATGAGATTTAATCTTTTTTTACGTCTAGTTGTTCTGACTGGCCTAACAAACTTGTTTTCAAGCTTATCCAGTTTAATGGACTTAACTTTTAGGTCAGCAAATAGATCATCATAAATAACACCGATAAATTGACAGTATTTTTTTAAAAAAGCTTTATCAAACGCTGTAAATTCTTCAACGTTAACTTCATCATTTTCTAACGCCTCTAATTTTTTCAAAGGCATTTTTGTATTTTCTGAAATTTTTTCAAGTGTTAGCTTTGAATGTTCTCTGGCAGCAATGAGTCTTGCGCCAATGGATAATGCTGGCATATAAATTTTCCTATATATTTATAGTTATTTTGCCTAATTGATTACCAGAACGCAAATATTCAAATGCTTTATTTGCATTTTCAAAGTCAAAAGTTTTATCAATGATAGGTTTTATTTTATTGTTTCTCATGCAACGATTTAATTTTAATTGCAAGGAGCGATGACCAACCAATAAACCCTTAACCGTGACACCATACATTAACATCCGTTTAATTGTTTTATCACATAGCTGACCAGGTTCTGCAATTACGCCTATTAAATAAATAATACCATTAGCTCTGGTGGCATAAATAGATTGCTCTAATGTACCAGATCCACCTGTCTCAATAATCCTATCAGCCCCACGACCAGTAATCTCAACAACTTGCTTAGACCATTCTGGATGTTCTAAACTATTAATCACATGATCAACACCAAGTGATTTTAATTTTTCTTCTTTTTCTTTCGAACGTGATATAACAATTGTAATTGCGCCAGCAGCTTTAGCTAACTGAATGACATAACTACTGACACCTCCACTACCAATCATAACTACTGTATCACCAGCAGCCAAAGGTCTATGGTCATCAAAAAGTGCATGCCAGGTAACGACGCCTGCACAGGGTATTGTAGAAGCCTCTTGAGGTGTTAAATGATTTGAATACTTTGTAATTCCCCAATGAGGTAAAATTTTGTACTCACATAAAACACCATCCATCGTGCCACCTAAGGTATGAGTAAATCGAATTTTTTCTTCAAGACCAGAGGGCTCAGGCCATTGATAGAAACAACTATTAACCATATCACCAATTTCTAATTCAGCAACATTCTCACCCACAGCTATTATTTCACCAGCCATATCAGAGCAGGGAATAAAACCTAATGACACTCGTGGATCATACTTACCATCCAGCATGAGTAAATCTCTGTAATTTAAAGAAACGGCATGTGTTTTAACCAGCACATGTCCAGATGGAGGGACATCTGGGATAGTTTCAGTAACAACTTTTAAATTATCAATACCAAACTTATCTAACAAACGATAACATCTATTTTTCATATCATTGTTTCCCTATAACATATATTAATTATAGCTATTAAAATCATGTTTAACCATAAATAAAATATCTAAATTTATGTTTCAATCCGTACAAGTGATTTTTTAGTTTTTAAGAATGTTTCTGCCAATTGGCCACAGGCAGCATTGATGTCATCACCACGTGTTTTTCTAATTGTTACATGATAACCATTTTTTTGGAGACGCGACTGAAACTGGATGAGTCTTTTTTTGTTTGAAGGCAGGAATATTCCGTCTTCAATAGGGTTACATGGTATTAAATTAATTTTACAATCAATTTGTTTTAAAATATTTGAAAGTTCATCAGCATGTTCAAGGCGATCATTTTTATCATGCATCATAGTATATTCAAAAGTTATTTCTCTATTCGTTGTTCTCGTATAATCACGACAAGTATCCAGTAGTAATTTAAGTGAGAATTTATTATTAAGTGGAATAATATTACTTCTAAGTTGCTCATTAGGTGCATGGAGAGACACTGCCAATGCTGGTCCATTTTTATGAAGCATTTTTTTCATCACAGGCACGACACCAACAGTCGAAATAGTTACTCTGTATTTAGATAAACCATAAGCAAAATCATTCAACATTAGACCAACAGCTTTAAAAACTGGACCAACATTCATTAATGGTTCACCCATACCCATGAATACAACATTGGTTATTGATCTATCTTTACCATGAATCGATTGGACGACCCGATTAGCCAACCAAAGCTGACCAATAATCTCATGACAACTAAGATTTCGTGTAAAACCTTGTTTACCTGTTGCACAAAACTTGCACGCAAGCGCACATCCAACCTGAGATGATACACATAATGTGCCACGTTTTTTTTCAGGAATATAAACCATCTCATAATGACCCTCAGCTGACGATAACAACCATTTAATGGTTCCATCTTGACTGATCTGCTGATGTTTTATAGGAGGAGGTGAAATAGTGGTATTAATTTTCAACCATGATATAAGTGCCTTGCCTATATTACTCATCTGATCAAAATCATCTATCAACTTTTGATGGATCCATTTAATCAATTGTTGACTTCGAAAACGCTGAAATCCATTTGCTTCAAATAAATCTGCAAGCGCATCTATATCATAGTCTAGAAGATTGTATGGTTTAGAATTAACCAAAAATTAAACCTAATTCATATGCAGCGGTATCTGTTGCATCAGAACCATGGACGCAGTTCTTATCTATAGATGAAGCATATTTACCACGAATACTTTCTGGGCTTGCTTCACTAGGGTTAGTTGCACCCATTATATTTCTATAATTAGCAATGGCATTTTCACCTTCTAACTCCATTACAACTACAGGACCAGATACCATGAAATCAACTAAATCATTATAGAAGGGTCTTTCTTTATGAACATCATAAAAACGTTGCGCAAGATCAGTATCAAAATGCATTTTTTTCATTTTAACGATATTTAAATCAGCATTTTCAATCATGTCAATGATTTTCCCAGCAATTTTATCTGCAACAGCATCAGGTTTAATAATAGATAATGTTTTTTCCACAGTCATTTTATTCTCCAAAAATATTAATTTACATTATATCCGTATTGCAATTTTAATCAAGTAACAAATGACAGTAAAAATATCCTATGGCATTGTTTTTACTGTCTAAATGAAATGAAAATGTATTTTTCACACCTCAATAGATAGAAAATAAAAAAATATGTTATGATTGGTCTATGTTAAGTAAACAAAGAAATCTAATTGTCACTGGATGCGATCAAACCTATTTTCCACTTGCAAAGTCTTTAATTGAATCTATTCAAGCTCAAAAAACACTCAATTATTTTACTATTGCTTTTCTAGACGGAGGTTTGTCAGAGACAAATAAAAAGTGGCTTGAGAATAAAGGTGTGTGTTTAAAAAAAATTAATTTTGTGGATGCTCAACACCAAAAAAAATTAAAAAATAGAAGAACTTTACTTGTTAATTATTATAAACCCAGATTAAACCTTTTATTTCCTGAATTCGACAATATCATTTTTTTAGATGCAGATACCTGGGTACAAACAGATCAAGCATTCAGATATTTACTCCAAGCTTCTAATGCATTAAAACTTGGTATTGTTTCGCAAGCAAGTCGTTTACAAGATAAGCACATAACACTTAGAGAACATTTTTTCTCAAAATTGTTTAATCGTTATGAACCAAGAGGTATTCTTTACAAAAATGGATTGAAGGCTAAATTATCTCGTGATTTATTAAAAAAATTAATGGTTAGACCTGTTTTAAATTGTGGTGTATATGCATTAAACAAACATGCACCTCATTGGCAGTATTGGCAAAACTGGCAAGAAATTGTTTTAAAGAAGGGCAGAGTTTTTACAAGTGACCAATTATCACTTGCCTTAGCAGTAATAGAGAACGATTTAAAATATGAGCTATTACCAGATATATGCAATTTTTTAAATCCACCTATATGGCGGTTCGATGAAACAATAAATATGTTTACAGATTTATATCTACCACACGATCCAATTAGTATTGTTCATTTAGCAGGTATCAATAATCGCTTATCTGAATCACTATCTGTAATGTGTGTAAATCAAAATGATCAAATTATTACTAAAAAAATACATTACAGTTTATACAAAGAAGAATCTGAGAAAGTCTAACTTTGTTTTATAATTACTTGTTCTCTTAAATCATCTATTCTTTTTGATGTTTTTTCTAAGTTGAACTTTTCTTGAATGCGTTGACGCCCTTTGACTTGAAGCGATTGTCTTAGAACACTATTTTTTGTCAATTTAAGCAAAGCCTCTTTTAGATTGTCTACTATTGGCTCGATAACAATGGCATCATCACCAGCAATTTCTGGTATACCACCACGCTTAGATGTTATTGTGGCGCAGCCCATAGCCATACCTTCCATAACAACACGGCCAAATGGTTCTTCCCACTGTGAGGGCAGGCATGCAATTTCAGAACTGGCAAATAATTTCAACACTTCTTCATGTGTTTGATAGTTAAAATAGGTCACATAACTTTCTAATGAAGACATAATTACATTAACTTTTTTTACATAGTCATTATTTTTATTTGTCATAGGCCCAACAATGATTAATTTCCAATCAGAGCATTCTTCTTTTATTTTATCGAAAGCAGTTAAAAACTCTAAACAACCTTTGTCTGGCACTAAACGACCAACAAAAATAATAGTTTTTGATTTTTTTACGTTATAAAAAGAATTATATTTATTAAAATCAAAAGAAGGATATACTGTAGCACACTTATTAATCAATTGATTAGACATGTTTAAATCTTCTAAAAATTGTTTTTTTATATAGTCGCTATTGAAAAAAAGTTTTGATGCATGTTTTAACAAGTACATGCGTTCATTTACAGTTTTAGAACCTTCCATGTTGCGTGGGTGATTGTGAAAAAAAACAATAACATAATTATTAATGAAGTTGAAATACCTAAACATTTTTGGACGATTGTGAATTTCAATGATGTTATTTTTATAAAGCTTTGTTTTAATATAGAACAAACAAGAAACCCTAAAAAGGAGTGATTTTTTTACAAAAGGAATGGTAAGTATTTTTCTAGGCACAAACTTTCCATACCTAAGTACCTTTAGCTTATGTTTTTTTCCAAAAACGAAGTGTTGATCATGATTACTATAATTTATAAATTCTGAAACAACTAAAGAAACAGCACCATAATTTTGACAAGAATAAACATCCTTAATAGGTAATATGTAAGATACAGTTATTTTGTTTCCATCCATCATCAATGAATTTATCATTATTAAAAGATAATATCTATAATAGATTTTCTGAAAATGCAGTTAGATTTTGAATTATTAGTTTTTCTTTGTTACTTAAATTTTTAATCAATAAAAGTTCATTTATTGCTTTTTATCTATTTAAATATAATAAACCTTTTTCACAAAAGCTAATGGTATCCGGTAAACCATAACACCTGTAATAAAACTTTTTCTTGTCATATATCCAAACAATATGCTCTTTACTATCATTTAATTTTAATGATTGATACTTTAAACCTTTGTAATCACCTTTGTATATAAAAGATTTATTCATGGATTCATTGCTCTAAGTTTTAGATAAACATAATTTAATTTTTCACAAAAATGCTTGATATCTTCTTCTGTGTGCTTATGACAAAAAGATACTCTAATAGATTCTCTTGTAGCACTTTCATCTAGAGCCAATGAAGATAAGACATGTGATGCAGAATGGTTTTCTGAATGACAAGCAGAACCTGTGGCCAAGCAAAATTCTTTTAGGTGATGAATCAACGTGGGCGCTAAAACACCCTTGGTATGAATGTTTTGAATATGTGGCACCATAGCATCGTGGGATAAATTTGGCTTAATATCCGGATGAATATACTTCAGAAAACATTCCTTTAATTCTGATACCTTTTTAAGTGAATCACTTTCAAATATTTCCAGTGCCTTTGCAAAGCCAACAATTAAAGCCGTACTAGGTGTACCTGGTCTTTCATGCCATCTAGATTTACCAAAAACAATAGACTCAATATGTCTTTTAGGCTTTTGATTAGCATATAAAATACCTATGCCCCTTGGGCCATAAGCTTTATGACAAGAAAGTGTCAAATAATCTGCGTTGCTAGGTATTTCATTAAAATCAACTTTGCCTAAACTTTGTGTTGCATCAATACAAGTTACAATCCCATTTGTTCGACAGATGTCGATTATTTCATCCATTGGCTGAATAACACCTATTTCATTATTAACATGGTGTGTGCCCAACATATATGCATTTTTGTGCTGTTTAATTTCATCTGGATTAATTAAACCGTACGATTTCAGATCAGATAAATAACTAACATTAGATGGAGTTTGTTTAATTGTTTCCGCAAGGGCACTGTGCTCTAGAGGTGTTGTTAGCATATGATTTTTATCACCGGACTTATAATACTTAGTTGCACTGACAACACTGGTTGTAATTGACTCAGTTGCACCAGAAGTCCAAACAATACCCTTAGGATCCATATTGAGTAAATCAGCAATTTTTTCTGTAGATTGTTTAATTGCTTTTGCAGCTTCCTGTCCAAGTTTATGTTGCGCATTAGGATTAGCAAAATGCGTATGAAAATATGGCAGCATAGCCTCAATAACTCTCGAATCAACAGGTGTTGAAGATGCAATATCAAAATAAT
>JAQWRO010000028.1 GCA_029243665.1 Gammaproteobacteria bacterium | reverse complement strand
CATTGGTATAAACATCTTGTTGATGAAGTAAAATGCCACCGTGTCTCTGTAAAACAGCAAGTATCAATGCCAATCGGTTGGTGTCTAAACCAAGTGCTACTCGTCTCGGTTGTTGACCATAACTTTCTGCTACCAATGATTGGACTTCTACCAATAAAGGTCGAGTGCCTTCCCAACATACCATAATGGTCCCACCTGGCGTTGCTTGCCTACCAGATAGAAAGATTGCCGATGGGTTAGGGACATCTCTAATGCCACCATCAGTCATTGTGAAAACACCTAATTCATTTACAGCCCCAAATCTATTTTTAATGGCGCGTATGACCCTAAATCGAGCATCATTTTCACCTTCAAAGTATAGGACGGTATCTACCATATGTTCCAATACTCTTGGGCCTGCTAATTGTCCTTCTTTGGTCACATGACCAATTAAAAAGGTCACAATATTATTTTGTTTGGCTTTTTGAACAAGCGTGGTTGTGGCATATTTGACTTGCGAAACTGAACCTGGAATACCACTGGCTTCTTCGGAAGAATAAATGGTTTGAATTGAATCTATGACCAATACATTTGGTTTTTGTTGATCGATTGCTGCAGAAATTTTTTCAAGATTGGTTTGTGCAAGGATGCCTAGTTTGGCATTAGATAATTTGATTTGCTCCGCTCTAAGACGAACTTGCTCGAGGGATTCTTCACCTGTGACATACATTGCATTTAATTCGTGGCTAAGATGACACATGGTTTGAAGTAATAAAGTAGATTTACCTATACCAGGATCACCACCAATGAGGATCACACTGCCAGGGACAAGGCCGCCACCCAACACTCTATCTAACTCATCGCTGCCAGAGCGTACGCGATCGACTTTTGCTAATTCTATTTCAGATAATAAACTTGGTTTGACTTGTTCACTTTTTGAACCATAACCTTGTTGTTCGAAACTGTTCCAACTATTGCATTGAGTGCATTTTCCTTGCCATTGTTGGGTTTGAGCACCACAGCTTTGGCAGGTATAAAGATTTTTTGAATTTTTTGTTTTACTCATGATCTAAATAACATTCTATCTAAAATAGGTTCTTTTCGCCAGACATGAAAAAAAGTAGCGCAAATATGTATGGTCACAAAAAAAGCTAGCGTATAACCAAGGTAGCCATGAAGGCTACGCATGGTTTGAGCCAATGGTTTTGAATAAGGAATACCTGGTATGAATAGAGGAAACCAACTAGGCATTTTATGAACTGCAGAGCTCATGATCCACCCTGACAAAGGCATCATAACAATCAAAGCATACAAAACAATATGGGTTAGTTTGCCCATGAGTTGAATTGCTTTCGGCAATTGAAATGGTTTTATAGGATGTTTAATACGCGCCAAAATTCTTATTAAAACCAAAAAAAATACAATAACACCTAACGTTTTATGGGTGTTTACTAGATATGGTTTAAATGATGTTTTGGGTAAATAATCAAAAGAAAAACCAGCACACCATAAACCTATAATTAAGATTGCAATGATCCAATGAAGACTTTTTTGTAGTGAGCTATATGTATTATACGACATATTACTAATTTAGTTTTATGCAATTAATAAGTCAATCTATCGTCATAAAATGCGTTTGCCAATACATACGTTAAATGTTATTTTTGAAAAGAATCTTAAAGGAGTAAATGTGTTTACAATTGTCATCCCAACATATAATAACCTAGAGTATCTAAAATGCTGTCTAAACAGTTTAGATAAAAATTCAAAATTTAAGCATCAAATTGTTGTGCATGTCAATGAGGGTAAAGACGGTACTGTGAAATACCTTAAAGAAAAGGGTGTTGAACATACGGTTACAACATATAATGCAGGGGTTTGTGAAGCTGTTAATCAAGCAGCTTCAAAGGCTAAATGTGATTATATTTTATATAGTCATGATGACTTCTATTTTTGTCCAGGATGGGATGAAGTTATGATGGCAGAAATAAAACGCGTTGGTCATAAAAAATTCTACATTTCAGGCATCATGCTTGACCCTCGTCAACTAGAGTGTGGTGATACAGTTGAAAACTTTGACGAGCAAAAATTATTAAAGACCTATCAAAATACAAGTCATAGTGATTTTCAGGGCTCAACCTGGGCGCCACATGTTGTACATAAAGATACTTGGGATGCAGTAGGTGGGCTCAGTGAAGAGTTTTTTCCAGGCCATGCATCTGATCCAGATTTTAATATGAAACTATGGCAATATGGTGTAAGGATTTTTAGAGGACTCGGTCAATCTCCTGTTTATCATTTTGGGTCTGTCACACTTAGGAAAAAAAACACTTGGAATTTCTCATATCGCATCAGCAGTGGCAACACAAAAAAGTTTTTATACAAGTGGGGCATCACTGTTAAGTTTTTTAAGAAACATTATTTAAAATCTGATGAACCTTTTAATGGCCCGTTGACAACGCCGGCTAAAAACTTTAATTACTTTTCTGAGAAACTCACTTGCAAGTTTTCATTGGTATACTTATATGCATTTAAAAGAAGATTATTAAAAGAATTTAAAGCACAAATGACTGATTTAAAAAGTTCAATGAAACAGGGCGCAGATTTTTAACCAAAAACGATACCAGTAGTCTTTATCTTTACTAAAACAAGAGATTTGATTTGTTTCGGTTGGACGATCCCAATA
>JAQWRO010000015.1 GCA_029243665.1 Gammaproteobacteria bacterium | reverse complement strand
TATCATGGTGGGCATAATGAAACAATTCACAGAACAGTGCATCGCTATAGCAAAACATATGGATTGGCGATTTAAACTTAAGGGCTCTAACATAACGCACGAAGAAGTTTTCTCTGAAAGAGGCTTGCTTCCTGGCATTGTTAAAAAAGCAAACCAAATGGCTTTACTTTGCGCAGGTGTAGACTTAGGCGCAACCTTTTCTGAAGAAAAAGAAAGCACGCTAGGTAAAAGCGTCAGCTTTGAAAACGATCAATTATCTTTGGCTGCAATATTATTTATTAAAGACCAAATCATTGAAATGAGTAAAATGGGTGATGGACTCTCTATTTCTCTTGATGATTTGCTCTATGACTAATACAAATTTAAATTAAAGCAAGCGCTGCTAGCAAATCCTCATCATTTTCTTTTCTCATCGCTGCAAGACAAGTATTAAACTGAAGACATGCAACTGTCATAGGCCCTACACCACCTGGCACGGGTGTAATCCTACCAACATGTTTACATTCATCAAGAGCAATATCACCAGTCATTTTTCCTGATGCATGACGGTTGATTGAGACATCAAACACACTGGCACCAGGCTTTATCCAACTAGGGTCAACCACATCTGGGGCACCCATGGCAGAAATAAGCAGATCTGCTGATTTAATTTTAGACTCTAAATCTTTCGTTGCACTGTGACATACGGTCACTGTAGCGCCTAGATTGAGAAAAGCCAACGCCACAGGTCTACCAACAATGATAGATTGACCAAGGATCACAACATCCAAACCTCTTACATCTAATTGTATATAATTTGTTAACCTTATAATGCCTTGTGGCGTACATGGCACAAGTGCTGAAGAACCATTAACAAGTGCACCCAAACTATAAGCAGAAATACCGTCAACATCCTTATGTGGTGAAATTTCATTTAATAAAAGATCTTTTGATATTTGCTTAGGCAATGGAAGCTGAATGATAATCCCATCAACCGATTGGTCATTATCATATTGTTTGACAACCACAATAGCATCGCGACAACTAATATTATCTGGCAAAATAATTATCTCAGCATCAATCCCAATTGAGTGAGCAACTTTGATTTTTTTTTCTGTATATATTTTCGAAGCATAATCATCATTAATGCGAATTATTCTTAAAGTCGGCTTACGGTTATAGCTTGCCTCAAAACGACTCACCAATGGCTTTAACTGACCCAATAGAGCAGATGCACATGCTTTGCCATCTATATACATCATGCTTTTCTACCCTCATGACGAGTTATTTTTAAAATATTTGTTAATTTTCTTAAATGTCTGATGACCAACGCAAGCTCTTTTCTATCCGAAATCTCAATTTCTAAAATAAAATCTACATAAGGAGAAGACAAAAAACTAATTTTTAAATCAGCAATATTAATTCTCAAGCTTGATAAAATAGCCGTCATATCAGCAATCATGCCCTGCTTGTCTTTTACCTTAATATTTAATCTAGCCTTAAATTCACCCTGAACCTCAGGTGCCCAATGTACATGGATACATTTATCATCATTTTCTCTCAATTTCAATAATCGAGCACAGTTTTCATTATGAATCACCAGGCCTTGAGATAAAGTAATCACACCCATGATAGGGTCACCTGGAATGGGCAAGCAACAACTTGCAAATTTAACAATACGCCCTTCACAACCAGAAATTGACATTGAAGACGCATCCTTTACAGCTCGTTGAGACATCATGTTTTTATTTAACTCATTGACAACTTCCATATGGGATAATAAACTTTTAGCTTCATTTCCAGCAGATATAAGACCCATGCCAATATTGGCATATAACTCATCAATCTTTTTATAACGGTTCTTTTCAAGATACGCATTAATCACATGACCAGAAATTTCATCCAAGTTAGCATCATATTGACTGAGCGCA
>JAQWRO010000014.1 GCA_029243665.1 Gammaproteobacteria bacterium | reverse complement strand
GTGCACCATGTTTTTTTTGGTAGGTGATGGTTGTGTTGCAACTGTTTTTCTAACAATCATTTTATCTGTTGTAGATAACAGTGAGCCAGGTGAAACACCATTAATAAGTATAAAAATAACAGGTAAAGCTAGAATCCATATGTTCTTAGTTATAAGAGGCATCCTAGAAGTGTTAAGACTAGAGTCTTTTTTTGTATCAAAATAAAGCAATCTAATTACTCTGATATAATAGAAAATACCAATAACTGCGATTAACATTGCAATGACACCAACTACTATGAAATTAGCTACATAAAGTTCATATAAGATATTTAATTTAGCCATAAATCCTGCTAAGGGTGGGATAGATGCCATTGAAAATATGATACACATTAAGAAGAAAGCGAGCACTGGTTGACGATGGTGTAAACCTTGCAGTTCAGACAACTCTGACAACTCATGATTAGGTTTGCTTAGAGTAACTAATGTACCTAAAACACCAAAGGTTGCCACTGTATAAATGATTGTATAGAAAATGGCGCTAGAAAATCCAGAAACCCCAATGGCGATAGCCAAGATTAAATAACCCATATGTGCAACAGATGAGTATCCAAGTAATCGTTTGGTATTTGTTTGAGAAAGTGCTGATAGATTACCAATTAACATTGAAGTTAAGGCACATAAAATCAAAACAGGTTGTAAACTACCCAGGAAAGCACCGTTTTGGCCAAGTCTGATAAAAGCAGTCACGTAAGCTATTTTTGGCAGTGTTGCAATAATCATAACAGCTGGCAAAGGCGCTCCTTCATAAACATCTGGTACCCAGTTATGGAATGGGGCGCAACCAACTTTAAATAAAAGACCACAGGTTACAAACAACATCCCGAGAATAGACAATTTAGATTGCTCATCGATAATAAACTGGATCGAGCCTGTGGCGCCAAAACAAAACGATATACCAAATAAAATAAAGCCAGAGGCGAGTGCGCCTAAAATGAAGTATTTAATAGAAGCTTCTAAGCCTAGGCGTTTCTGATAGAGAGCAATCATTGCATACATTGGTAAAGCACTCAATTCAAGGCCTACAAATAGGATGAGAAAATTGTTAGCTGAACACACTACAAATAAACCAAGTAACACAGCTTGAGTTAAAATATTGTATTCAAAGACTTTAATATGTGCGTTTTTAATGTAGTTAGTATTTATTAGTATGATAAAGAAAAGAATTATACTAATAAAAAGTTTGAGGTTTTGACTCATTAAATCTATTTGCCAGCCTTGCCAGGTATCTGGTGAAACTGGATTGATAGATAATTGACACGTTATAAAAAATATCATTACCAAAGTCATCAAAGTTGAAAATGTACCTCTCTGTTGCGTTGGTAGCGAGATTCCAAGTAGTAAAGTTGTTATGATGAAAAATATGATGGTTGCTTCTGGTAAAAATAACATAATTAAAATTTAGCCTGTAATGCGAGTTGAACAAGATTAACTATTGATTTATCCATAATCTTTATAAGCGGCTGTGGGTACAGCCCTATAAAGAAGATGCCTAGAACCATTAAGCTTAATGCGATGTATTGATGTGCTGATATATCTTCAAGTTTCTCAATATTCGCTTGTGTGATTGGTCCATAAAAGACACGTTTGAACATGAATAGTGAATAACTAGCTGACAAAACAAGGGTGAGTCCAGCTAACAAAGCAACCCAAAAATTGGTTTGTGCGGCACTGACTAAGACCATAAATTCTCCAACGAAGCCCGCTGTGCCAGGTAAGCCAACATTTGAAAGTACAAATATCATAAAGAATGCTGTAAAGTAGGGCATTTTCTGAACGATGCCACCCATATCTGCAATGAGTCTTGTGTGTATTTTTTCATAAAGCAGGCCAAATGCTAAGAACATGCCACCTGAACCAAAGGCATGCGTAATCATTTGAACCATAGCACCTGATAAGGCAAGTTGAGCACTAGGTAAATGTCCAGAGTTTTTGAAAATTGGATAAATCATAAAGCAACCTAGTGAGACAAATCCCATATGTGCAACAGATGAATATGCGATAAGGCGTTTCATGTCATGTTGTGCAAGGGCAACAAGGCCAATATTCACAATTGCAATTAGTGAAAGTGTAATCATAAGCCAAGATGCCTCTAAACAAGCATCAGGTGTGATAGGTAGACAAAATCTAAAAAAGCCATAAGCGCCTACTTTCAGCATCAGTGCAGCAAGAATGACTGAACCACCTGCAGGCGCTTCAGTATGTGCATCTGGTAACCATGTATGAACTGGCCACATAGGTATTTTCACTGCAAAAGCAAGTATCAATGCAAATAATATAAAGCTTTGCTCATAAAGTGATAAGGGTAAGTTATAAAAAGAAAGAATAGATGAGCTACCCGCTTTTATCGATAGGTAAATCAGTGCCAAGAGCATGATAACTGATCCAAAGAAGGTATATATGAAAAATTTAATAGCAGCATAGCTTCTTAATTGGCTACCCCAAATCCCAATGCATAAATACATCGGTATTAGCATTCCTTCCCAAAAGAGATAAAATAAGAATGTATTAAGTGAGACAAAAACACCAACAACCATGGCTTGAAGAAAGAAGAATAGACCAAGGTAATAACTGATTTGTTGATTAACAAGGTCATTTGCTGTTAAGACGATAATAAGGTTGATGAAAAGCGTTAAAAGAATTAGAGGTAATGATATTCCATCTATTCCAACATAGTAATTAATTTTGAGGGATACAATCCAACTATAGTTTTCAGTGAATTGCATATTAGCTGTTGAAGTATCAAAACCAAGGTATAATAAAACACCTAAAAATAGACTAAAGATACTTGAGCTGATTGCTATATTTTTAGCACGTTCATCAGATGATAATAGTATCCAGACGCCTGAAAATAATGATTGGCTAATTAGAATTGAGATGAGTGGTAGTTTGTGTAATAGCATGTTAAATAGAAATTAAAAACATTAAAATAATAAGACCTAGCGTTATTGAAAAGGCTTGGTGGTACAAGTATCCAGTTTGGATTCTGCGTAATAGTTTCCCTGTTTCATAAGTCATATGACTAACTCCTGAGACAATGCCCCTATCAATGATTTTTTGATCTGTAAATTGGTATGTTTTATTAGCCAACTCTCTTGTATAGCGAACAATAATATGGTCATTAAACCAGTCAAAGCCCCATTTATTATTAAGAATCCAATTGATAGTGCTAAAGCGATATTTATTTGCTTGCCATATTTCTGGATATTTTATGTAGCAAGCATAAGCAATCATAAAGCCAATAAAAGTAAAATATAATGGAAGTTGTGTAAATGCATGTATTACACTGAAGAATGGTGATGAAAATTCAATCCCAAGTTCATGTTGAAGCTCTGATGTTAATGGTAAAGATGATAAACTATCATTTAACATGTGTCCTTTAAATATTGGACCCATTAGTATCATGCCAAGAAAAATAGAAGGAATAGCCAATATAATTAATGGCATAGTTATGGTGAAACCTGGGTCACTGACGTTCCCTTTAAATCTCTTTTGTCCATGAAAGGTTAGGAAGAATGCTCTAAAGCTATAGATAGCAGTTACCATTGCACCCAAAACCAAGCAAATATATGAAAAAGTAGCCGCTGGAAGGTTGGACATCGAAACAGCAGCAATGATGCTATCTTTAGAATAAAAACCTGAGAAGAATGGGAAAGCGATTAGAGCTAAAGTTCCAATTAAAGAGCAAATATAAGTGATAGGCATATCTTTGGCAAGGCCACCCATTTTTTGCATATCTTGTTCGTGATGCATGGCAACAATCACTGATCCTGCAGATAAAAAAAGCAAAGCTTTGAAACACGCATGTGTAATGAGATGGAACATAGCAGCAGCATATGCTGATGCACCAGTAGCAGCAATCATATAGCCTAATTGAGAAAGTGTAGAATATGCTACTACACGTTTAATATCATTTTGTACGATTCCAACTAGGCCTAACATTAAAGCGCCAAGGCTACCAATAATTAAAATAATATTGAGTATAGTTGGGGTCAAGTCAAAAATTGGGGATAAACGACAGATGAGATATATTCCTGCAGTTACCATAGTTGCCGCATGGATCAGTGCTGAAATAGGTGTTGGGCCCTCCATTGACTCTGGCAACCAAACATGAAGTGGGATTTGGGTTGATTTACCCATGGCTGCTATTAAATATAAAAAGCAGATTAAGCTAACTATATTCACTGACCAATGGTTGGTTAGATAAAAGCTTTCCATAGCCATATTAGGTAACTTCTCAAGTATAGCTGTATAGTCTAGGCTATTTGTATAACTATAGGTTAATGCAATGGCTAAAATAAGGCCAAGATCGCCTACACGGTTGACTAGAAAAGCTTTCAATGCACCATTTGCTGCAGAGTTTTTCTTGAAATAAAATCCAATCAAAAGATAAGATACAACACCAATACCTTCCCAGCCAAAAAATAGTTGTGCTAAATTATCTGCACCAATGAGTGCAAACATGGCAAATGTAAAAAGGGATACGTATGCAAAAAATCTAGAATATCCTGGATCATTGTGCATATAGCCAACACTATAAATATGCACTAAAAAGGAAACAAAACTGACAACAACTAACATGACTACTGATAATGCATCAAGATAAAATCCAGCATGTATGGTGAAAGCATTATTATTGATCCAGTCAAAAAGAACGACGTTTACTGGTGCAATTTGGTCTATTAAAAACAACTTGCCTAAGTAAAACGATAAAATCATTGAAATACCTACAAGTCCAATTGTAATTGAGTGGCTTTGTTTGTGACCAATTTTGGGTCCAAAAATACCTGAAATAATAGCACCAAGTAGTGGTGACATCCATACTGTTGTGATAATACTTGCTATATTCATTATCCCTTCAACTCACTGAATTTATTTGAATCTATCGTTTTGTGTTGACGGAAAATAAGAACCATAATAGCAAGACCAATGGCGGTCTCAATCGCTGCAATGCCTAAAACAAAAAATACAAAGACTTCACCTACAAGGCTGTTATGTAATTTTGAAAAAGCTACAAAATTAGTGTTACAAGCTAGTAAGATAAGTTCGATAGACATGAGTAAAGAGATTAAGTTGTGTTTGTTAACAGCAATACCAATTACTCCAATCACAAACACAATACATCCAATAATGACGAAATGTTCAATACCAATCATTTTGAATTCCTTTTTTTAGGTGCAAATTTCAATCTAGAAGCTTTATTGGCTTTTAACTGTTCACTTATGATTTGGGATTTGCTATCGGATCGACGTCCTTCGAAACATAAGCTAACAGCAGCAATCATTCCAATAAGTAATATAATACTAGTAATCAAGAATGCTAGTGCATAGTCAGTATATAAGACCATACCAATTGCTTTTGTTGGAGATTCAATCGATTGTATATGTACGGGTTGACTAATAATGATTGCTGCAGAGTAAAGTATGTATACGACAATTAAACCAATGACAAGATTAAGTGATGTGTAAATAGACTTTTTCACATCATGTTTTTCAGATCTTGGCACATTTAGCATCATTACAACAAATAAGAGTAGGGTCATAACAGCACCAACATACACAAAGATAAGTGCTAAAGATAGGAATTCAGATTGAGCTAGCATCCATAACCCAGCAACGTTTACAAAAGTAAAAATTAGAAAAAGAGCTGATTTTACAGGATGGTTAGCAAATACCACCATCAAAGAAGTAGATATAGTTAATATACTAAATACATAAAAAAGCATGTCATAAATCATGTGTGGTCACTCATCGATATTGCTCATCTTGGGCACGATCTAATGCTATTTGTTGCTCACAACGGTCGCCAATAGCAAGTAATTTTTCCTTAGTTAAAATATTCTCACCACGTTTTCTAACGACATAGTGATGTTCTGAGGTTACAACAATTGAGTCAACAGGACAAGCTTCTTCACAAAATCCACAGTTAATACATTTAAACATATCTATATCGAAGCGTTTTGTACGCCTTGATCCATCTTTTCTAGGTTCTGCTTCTATGGTAATTGCCAGGGCAGGACAGACAGCTTCACATAACTTGCACGCAATACATCGTTCTTCACCATTTGGATATTTTCTTAAGGCAAGAATACCTCTAAACCTTGGTGAAGTTGGCATTTTCTCATCTGGAAACTGTAGTGTTTTATTGGGTTTAAATATATTCCTACCGGTATGCATTAAGCCTTTGAAAATATCAATCATTAAAAATCTTTTCAGGTAGTGCATATATTGGCTATTAGCTTTTGGCCTACTAGATGGTTTGTTTTTTTTTACTGGTGGTTTATAACTTGGCTTAGGAAAGTTTCTATACCAAACATAGCTGATAACAAAGCTAAGTAAGCAAATAATTGCAACCGAATTGTATACATAAGTTAAAGTTGGTCCATATGGTGTCCAAAAATCTCTCAATGTATTTGAAAACAAGTTTGCAATGTGGATTATCTGTATAAGCATTTGTAGCATCCACAGTTTGAGTGTTATCCCATAAGGCCATAAGATATGAATAGGTGGCCTTCTATTTAATAGTGCCCAACGACCACCGATAAAAATAGTTATTGCCCAAATGAGACCACTTAACCAAGCCTGGCGTCTAATCCAAGTAGGGCTGAGGGGAGAAGTGGCAGGATCCAGGGTATACCAAGATAATAAATTAAGTAAATAAAATAGAACAAATAGACCTAAACCGGCGATGATTAGGGCAAATTGTGTAGTTTTTTTATACTTTATAAAAAATGTCATAGCACACCTAATTTGATAAATATGGCAACAATAGGCAACCACATTAATGTGGTTGGGATTAAGGCTTTCCAGCCCATCATCATGAGTTGATCATAACGGTATCTAGGAAATGTCCATCTTACCCATAATAGAATAAACGCCATAAAAAAAGTTTTAAGTATGAACCAAACGAAAACTGGAACAAACGAGGTAAGGCTGCTAAGGAATAGGATTGATTCAAAAGGTGAATGCCATCCACCTAGAAATAATGTAGCACCTAGCGCAGATACGAGTAGCATATTGGAATATTCAGATAAGAAAAATAACATGAAGCCAACACCTCCATATTCAACTAAATAGCCTGCTACAATTTCTGCTTCACCTTCTGCTAAATCAAAAGGAAGGCGGTTTGTTTCAGCAAGACCACAAACAATAAACACTATAAATAGTGGTAATAGTGGCCAAATATACCAATGCCATATGCCACCTGCTTGGCCTTCTACAATATGGCTTAGGTTCATCGAGCCTGACAATAGAAGAACACCTACCAATGCAAATCCCATTGCAATTTCATATGAGATGACTTGTGCCATAGAGCGCATGGCACCAAAAATTGCATATTTAGAGTTAGATGCCCAGCCAGCAATAATCACACCATAGGCACCTAGTGATGTAACAGCAAATAAGTATAATAATCCAGCATCAATATCAGCTACTACAAATCCCGGGGAAACAGGAATCACTGCCCAACCAGCAATAGCTGTTGTAACAGATAATATAGGCGCTAATGTAAACAAAATGGGATTGGATGCTGCAGGATAGATATATTCTTTGTTTAAGAACTTGAGTGCATCTGCAAAAGGTTGCAGCAAGCCTCTAAAACCAACTCTATTAGCGCCTACTCTACCTTGTATGTAGGCAGCAACTTTGCGTTCAGCAAGGGTATAATATGCGATACATATAAGAACAGGTACCAATATTGCTATGATCTTAATAAATAAAAATGTGATCGGGGATAAATTATTTATCATGGTTTGATTTCAACTCTATTTTACAGTTTTTAGGAAGTAAAGTTGCAATTTCTTTACCAACAACAATGGTTTTATTTGCAATTAACTCATCTATGATAACAAAGACTTGTATATTTTGTGTCCCAAAACTTAGTGTTGCAGCACCATCATGATCAATCCCATAGTAATTAGCTACATGACTATTGATTCGAATGATCCAATCATCCTCTTTGGCTACTTCTTGCAATGCTTTGGCGTGTCTCGTAATACCATCAACATTGAAGGGGTGATCAAAGGAAACCCAAGAATGATGTCCATTGCCATTATCAATGGTTTCAGGCAAAGTATTTTCTTGATAATTGAATTCAAAATGGTTGCTGTTAAATTCATCAACAACTGCTTGTGAGTGTGGGTAATTAAAAGAATTTAATTGCATGGTTTGTGCAATAGCAGCAATGATTTTCCAGCCTGCTTTACTGTCACCCAGTGGTGGTAAGGCTGCATGAAAACGCTGTTGTTGTCCAAGTAAATTAATAAATGTCCCTGACATTTCTGCAAAAGTACATGCTGGGATAATGACATCAGCATATGAACGTAGTTCATCACTGTCATAGGCATTACATGAAATAACAAAGCTTTTTTCAAGTTTATTTTTGACTTCTGTATAATGAGTCATATCATGTTCGGGGTCTAATTGATGTAGCCATAAAATAGACATTGTATTTTTAAATATCGCTTCTTTATCTAGTCCAATTGTTTTACCTAAATATGGTAACATGCCCATTTTTGCACCACCAACAGCGTTTGCACCTTCTGAAATAAAGGTAATTGTGTGGTTTGTCTCTTTAGCAATGGTCTGTATGATAGCGCGCATACTGCTAGCATTGTCATGATGCATAATATGTTTGCCAACAAATATATAACCTGATTTATGCTTGCAAATAGTTTTAGCTAATTTTGTAATGTCATCAGTTGGTTTATGTATTTGAATGCTTTTTGGGACAGGTTGTTTTTTTATATCTAAAACCGCATGAAGTAATTGAGCTAAATTAGATGACCATTCATCATGTGGTGTTAGAAAGTCATGCGTTGTTTTGAAATTCATTGGGCTCATATGACTATCTATGCGAATACAATCAGCACCAGAAAGGACTGACTTTCGAATACGATGATTTAACATTGGTTGATCGTTTCGAGTGTTTGCACCGATGAGTGTAATACATCTACTTTGCTCAATGTCTTCAAATGAACCAGATAAATTTGTTGTATAGTTTATTTGATATTGGTCTTTAAAATCAGACTCTTTCAATCTAAAGTCTAAGTTGTTTGAACCTAGTTGGCGGAAAAGTTTTTGTAATAGATAAAACTCTTCACAAGTGCTACTTGGATGAGCAAGTGCAGCAATCTTTTGGCCACCTTTGGAATCCGTTACTTGCTTTAGGCAATCTGCGATATAGCTAATGACATGCGCCCAAGAGACTTCTTTCCACTGACCATTTTTTTTAACTAAAGGGTGTGTTAAACGCTTTTTGTGTTGAATGCCTTCATAAGAAAAGCGATCTCGATCTGATAACCATGTTTCGTTTACACGGTCGTTTTTTCTGGGGACAACACGCATAATATCTAGATTGTTGCCATTATTAATGCTGTGAATATAAGTATTTGAACCTACACAATCATGAGGGCCTATACTCATATGTTGAGAGAATCCCCAAGACCTACCATGAAAACGATAAGGCTTAGAAGTTAGTGCTCCAACAGGGCAAATATCAATAACATTCCCTGAAAGTTCTGATTTAAGACCTTTTTTTAGATAGGTTCCAATGTTCATATGATTGCCACGTTTTAGGGCACCTAATTCTTCAATGCCAGCAATTTCAGTTCCAAACCTAACACATCTTGTGCAATGAATGCAGCGAGTCATATCTGTTTCTACAAGTGGACCTAGGTTCTCATCATAAACCACGCGTTTGTCTTTTGTGAATTTAGATACACCTTCACCATAACCCATAGCGATGTCTTGTAATTCACACTCGCCACCTTGGTCACATATTGGACAATCAAGAGGGTGATTAATGAGTAGAAACTCCATAACTGCTTTTTGAGATTGACGGGCTTTTTGAGAGCGAGTATAAACATGCATATCATTCGCAACAGGTGTCGCACATGCAGGTAATGTTTTGGGTGCTTTTTCGACTTCAACCAAGCACATTCTGCAACTTGCAACAACACTTAGCTTTTCATGATAACAAAATCTAGGGATATAGATGCCAACACTATCAGCAGCTTCAATAATAGTCGTTCCAGGCGAACATTTGATACATTGATCATCGATAAATAATGTGATTTTTTCTTCTATCTGACTCATCTTATTTACCCTTCACTTTTGAATATCCATTTTTGCAATAAAACTCAAATTCGTCTCGAAAGTGTTCAATAAAACTTTGAACTGGCCATGCAACTGCTTCACCAAATGCGCAGATGGTTTTCCCCTCTATTTTTCCAGCAATTTCAACTAATAAGTCAACATCTTTTATATTGCCTTTGCCTGCTAAGATATCTCTTAAATTTTGATGAAGCCAGTTGGTCCCTTCGCGGCAAGGTGTACATTGACCACAAGATTCATCTTCATAAAACTTAATCACACATGCTAGGGCTTCAACCATACAGGTTCTATCATCCATCACGATCACACCACCGGAACCAATCGCTGAGCCAACTGATTGCATCCCTTCATAACTCATCTCAGCATTAAGCATTATTTTTCCAGGAACTATTTTCATAGAAGAACCACCTGGTATTACGGCCTTACATCCTCGACTGTCAAGCATGCCACCAGCAAGTTCTAGAAGATCTTTAAATGGCGTGCCCATAGGAATTTCAAATACGCCTGGCTTAGCGACATGTCCGCTAACAGAGAATATTTTAGTGCCACCACTTTTCTCAGTACCGAGTTTTTTAAACCACTCTGGACCTTTATCTAGAATAACTGGAATAGACGCTAGAGACTCGGTATTGTTAACTGTTGTTGGTTTCCCATATAAACCATAATTTGCAGGGAAGGGTGGCTTAAACCGAGGCATGGCACGTTTGCCTTCAATAGACTCAAGCATAGCTGTTTCTTCGCCTACAATATAAGCACCTGCACCAATAATGTTAATGAGTTCAAAGTCAATTCCAGTGCCCAGAATATTTTTGCCTATTAAGCCAGCTTTTTTTGCTTCTTTGAGTGCTTTTTCACAACTTTCAAATTCTGTCATGAATTCACCACGCATGTAGTTATAACCAACTGTCGCACCCATTGTATAAGCAGCAATTGCCATGCCTTCAATTAATTGATGTGGGTTTTTTTGCATAATAAAGCGATCTTTGGAAGTTCCTGGTTCACTTTCATCAGAGTTGCAAACGAGATATTTTTGTCCTTCTTTGTCTCGGTTAATAAAACTCATTTTTAAGCCAGTAGGAAATCCTGCGCCACCTCTACCCATCAACCCAGCAGCTTTTATTGCATCAATTACATCACTAGGTTTCATTTTACCTTTAAGTAATTTCTCCCATGTGCTGTAGCCGTTAAGTTTTTTATAGGTTTCAAAACTAGAGGGTGATTTTTCTTCGAAAGTTCTGTAGCAGACAAGGTTTTGTTTCATGTTTGTTCTCCTTGACGTAAATTATCAACTAATTTATCAAGAGACTCAGGTGTTAAATCTTCAACATATTGGGTTCCATTTACAACCATAGCAGGTGCTTTGGTACAAGATGCAAGACATTCAACTTCCTTAAGCGTAAAAAGACCATCTTTTGTTGTGTCACCGAGTTTGATATCAAGTTTTGTTTCTAAATGATGTAATAATGGCTCACTGCCACGAAGCATACAAGAAATACTACCGCAAATGCCTAAAACATATTTCCCAACTGGTTTCCTATGATACATGCTGTAAAAACTTGCTACTTCGTACACTCTAATAGGCGCTAGATCCAAATAATCAGCTAACATATCAAGATGTTTATCTGATAGCCAGCCATAATGATCTTGAATAAACCTTAGGGACATAATGATAGATGACTCAGGCTTTTCCTTCGGAAATTTTTTCTTCCAAGTATCTATTTTTTTTGTAACGCTGCTGTCAAATTCTCTTTTATTATTCATTATCGATCAATATCTCCGAAAACAACATCAATAGAGGATAAAATGGTCACAAGATCCGCAATCATTAGTCCTTTGCTTAGTTCACCTAATGCTTGTAAGTGAGTAAAGCCTGCGGGACGTATTTTTAGACGATATGGTTTGTTTGATCCATCAGATACCAAGTAAATACCAAACTCACCTTTAGGATGTTCAACAGCCGCATAAGTTTCACCTGGTGGTATGATGTAGCCTTCTGTAAATAGCTTGAAATGATGAATGAGTGCCTCCATATCATCTTTCATTTTAATTCGCTTGGGTGGTGCAACTTTCTTATTATTTGTCATCACTGGTCCAGGGTTAGCCCTTAGCCATGCAATACATTGTTCTATGATTCGAGTAGACTGCCTCATTTCTTCTATCCGAATTAGGTAACGGTCATAGCAGTCACCTTTTGAGCCTAATGGCACATCGAAGTCGAGCTCATTGTAGACGGCATAAGGTTGGTCTTTTCGTAAGTCCCAGTTGATTCCAGAGCCTCTCAACATAGGGCCTGAAAATCCAAGCTTTCTTGCAAGGCTAGGGGACACTATTCCAATGTCAACTGTTCGTTGTTTCCAGATCCTATTATCGGTAAGAAGATTCTCGTATTCGTCAATTTTACCAGGAAATGCTTTTATGAAATTTTCAACGAAATCCAATAAAGACCCTTGTCTATTTTCGTTGAGTATTTCAATTTCTTTTTCTGTTCTCCAACGGTTTGGTTCGTAATTTGGCATTGAATTTGGTAGGTCTCTGTAGACACCGCCAGGTCTATAATATGTTGCATGCATTCTTGCGCCAGAAACAGCTTCATAGCAATCCATCAGATCCTCACGTGCTTGGAAGCAATACAAGAAAACACTAACTGCACCTAAGTCCATTGCATGTGCGCCGAGCCACATTAAGTGATTAAGAATTCTTGTTATCTCATCAAACATCACGCGAATATATTGTGCTCGCTTAGGTGGATTAACACCCAATAATTGCTCAATAGCCATGACGTATGCGTGCTCATTACACATCATAGACACATAATCCAGGCGATCCATATAGCCAATGCTATGATTAAAAGGCTTAGATTCAGCAAGTTTTTCTGTTGCGCGATGAAGTAAGCCGATGTGAGTGTCTACATCAGTAATAACCTCACCTTTTAATTCAAGAATGAGGCGTAACACCCCATGAGCAGAGGGATGCTGTGGTCCAAAGTTAACGGTATAATGACTTAAATCACTCATTTTATTTTCCTTTTAGATAGCGGCTATCATCTCTAACGACTTTTGGCACAGTCACTCTTGGGTCAATTGATGTGGGTTCGTAAATGCAGCGCTTTTCTGCTTCATCATATCGAACCTCAACATGCCCCGATATAGGGAAATCCTTTCTAAAAGGAAATCCTTTAAAGCCATAATCAGTTAAGATACGTCTTAAGTCTGGATGGTTGTTAAATATAATTCCAAACAAATCGTATGCTTCACGTTCATACCAATTTGCATGTTTATAAACACTACATATGGATTCAATTTCTGGTGGGTCTGATTTAATAAAAGCTTTTAATCTTACACGGTGATTCAAGTGAGTTGAAAGCAAATGGTAGACAACAGCAAGTCTTGGGAGAGGCCATTTCGATTCGTCTGGTTTGTTGTTTGTTGCGCGACTATAGCCGGTAGCAGTTGTGCTAACTGTATCCCATTCGCCAACGCCATAAGATAAATAATCGATACCACATAGGTCAATCAAAATATCAAATTTAAGTTCTGCATGTTTTTTTAGAGTTTTACAGCATTCGACGATAGATTGACTTGGGGCAAGCACTGTTATTTGATTGTGTTCCGTATAAAATTGACATTCTTTTGGGAGGTTTGCTTTCAGTGTTTGCAATAAATGTTTCATCTATCACCCCTTAAGATCACTTTATTGTGTTTGATTTTATTTTGAAGTTGGATAATGCCATACACTAAGGCCTCAGCAGTTGGTGGGCATCCCGGTATATAAATGTCTACGGGTACAACTCGATCACAGCCTCTAACGACTGAATATGAGTAATGATAGTATCCGCCACCATTGGCGCATGAGCCCATTGATATAACATATTTTGGTTCTGGCATCATGTCGTAGACATTCCTGAGAGGTTGAGCCATTTTGTTACAAAGTGTGCCAGCAACAATCATGACATCAGATTGCCTGGGGCTGGGTCTAAACGTAACGCCAAATCTATCAAAGTCAAATCGACTGGCACCCGCATGCATCATTTCAACAGCACAGCACGCTAAACCAAATGTAACTGGCATCAATGAGCCTGTGTCAGCCCATTTGATTAGTTGGTCTAATGTTGTTGTTGCTATGTTGTTGTTGATGGAATTCTTTGCTTTACCTTTATTAGCCATAATAATATTTTAACATACCCCGTTTATTATTCCCACTCGAGTGCGCCTACACGCCATTCATATATAAAGCCAATGGTTAAGATGCTCAGAAAAAACACCATCGTGCCTATGCCTAGCCAAGATATTTCCCTAAAGGCTACTGCCCATGGGAATAAGAATGCGGTTTCTAAATCGAAAATAATAAAGAGAATAGCAACAAGAAAAAAACGTATATCAAATGGTGTTCTGGCATCATCAAATGCATCGAAGCCGCATTCGAAGGCCGAATTTTTTGTTTTGTTCGGTTTGTTAGGGGTAATGCCAAAATATTTACTGGCAAAGTTAATGCTCATCATACCAACACCAATGCCAAGACCAATGATTGCTAGAATGAGAACGCCTGTATAATCAGAAATATTAAACATATGGATTCCTTTTAATAATTGGTGCCGAAGGTCGGACTCGAACCGACACGGTTATTCAACCACTGCCCCCTCAAGACAGCGTGTCTACCAATTCCACCACTTCGGCAATTAATATCAAAACTCACTTAGAGCTTTCAACTAATAGTGTTGATTCATTTGCTTTTTTATGAATAACACCAATCATTAAACAGTTAACAAAAAAGATAACTGCAAGAATCGTTGTCAATTTCACAAGGAAGCCAGAAGATCCTTGGCTGCCAAATAAGCTTGATGAAGAGCCGCTGCTGAAGGCAACGCCCATTTCTGCGCCTTTTCCTCGTTGTGCTAAAATAAGCGCAATAAGGGTTAAACATATAAAGAAATGAAATGTTAAGAATAATGAGTACATATGTTTACCATTTGGTTTGTTAAGTCATAGTCAAGAGAGGCACCACCAACTAGGAAACCGTCTAATGTGCATTTAGCTAAATTTTCCATGTTATTTGGATTCACGCTGCCACCATAAATAAATTTTGTAGCAGATAAATTTTTAAACCACTCAGCTACTATGTTAATTTCATTATTGTCTGGCGTCAAGCCTGATCCTATAGCCCATCTAGGTTCGTATGCAACCCAAATGTCATGACCCTGTTGTTCAAGGGCAAGCATCGGCTGCAATTGATCTGTTAATACTTTTATTGTTTTCATTTCATTTTTTTCTTGCAATGTCTCTCCAATGCAAAGAATTGGTTTCAAGCCTGAATGAATGCATTGCAGCATTTGATTGTGTGTTGACGCAATAGATTCAATATTACGTCTTTCTGAGTGGCCAATGATAGCGTATGAGCAACCGAGTTCAGCAAACATCCGTGCTGATAATTGACCTGTATAAGCGCCATCATTATGTGCGCTTACGCACTGTGCTGCAATGGCAACTGGTGTATTTTTGAGGTAGTGGTGTGCCATAGGAATGTAAAGAGCCGGGAGTGCCAAAATAACACCCTCTGTTAAGTGAGCTTTATTATCTGCTAAACTTTGACAGTATGTTTCCAGCGCTCTGATTGAGCCATTCATTTTCCAATTTGCAATAAAATTTTTCATAATAAATTGATGTGGTTATAACTAACTACAATTTAACTAAATTTTAGAATAATGACAACTCTGATGTAGCTTGATCGGAAAGTATGGTTTTTACGCTTGAATATTAATTGTTTAGAAGTTATTATTAAGAATTAACCTCGCTTCAAATTTTTTTGAAGCTCTTATTTAATGACCCATGAGGAGAATCATATAAATGTTAAATCATTACGAAATATTACTAATCATTCGGCCAGAGCATGCTGAAAAAATTTCCGAGATTATCGAGAAACACAAACATATAGTTGAGCAAGCTAAGGGCTCTATGGATAGAGTTGAAGAGTGGGGTAGAAGAAATCTTGCTTATTCAATAGATGACATTCAAAAAGCTTTTTACGTATTGTTGAATGTAAGTTGTACGGTTGCGGAAAAAGAACAACTTGAAGATTATTACAAGTTTAATGAGAAGCTTCTAAGAAAGCTTGTCATTCGTTGTAAGAAACCACATGCGGATAAAACTTTAATGATGAGAACCATCGAAGCTGATGCAAACGACACACGTTTGCCAAAAATGACATCTTTCAAAAACAAAGATGAAGTTGATTATAAATCAAAACGAATCCTAAAATATTACGTTATGGAAACCGGTAGAATTGTGCCAAGCCGTTTGACGAATACTTCAATGCTTATGCAAAGAAAAATCGCTAAAGCAGTTAAGCTTGCAAGATTTATTGCTTTATTACCATACTGTGATAGACATGCCTAATAAAGCTGCCAATATTGTTACCAAGTATGGCAAAAGATACGCTGACAATCTATTGTCTGGAATAGTATTTATAGCTTTACTTGTAACATTATCAACACTTTTTGGTATTCCACTCTATTGGATAGCAACATCTTTCATAGTTTTGGTGCATAGTCGGCATGATTTGTCACAAAGTGCGCCATTAGCACTTGTTGCGATGTTAGTCACGTTTACAGTTACTCAGTCATTGATTGCTGTGATTCCCTTCATTGCATTAATGCTTGCTGTAGACATCTATAAAAAACATGGGTCAATCATGCTTTCATTTGAGCTATTGATTGTATTAGCTATGTCATCGGTTGTTATAATTCATTTAATGTTTCCGGACATTTCATCATGGTGGTTAGAACGTTTTGCACCAATTAAAAAACTTGTTTTGAATGAGAAAACCATAGAACCAAAGCAGGTTGAGGATGTTTTTAATGGTCTGTCAAGGCTTGCAACAGGACTTGCAGCTATGTCTGCCATATATTCAGCCATGTTGGGATTAGTTATTGGGTTGATATGGAATGCTCTAATTAAAGGTAGTGATAAGATATATGCCGAATTATTGAGTGCAAAGATGGGATTAATCGTTCCTATCATAAGCTTGTTTGGTGTTGCTGCTTGGTTGTTGAAATATAACTGGATGGTTGACATCGCACCTATAATATTTGGTTCACTGGCATTATATGGTGTGTATGTATTATTGTGTGTTTCTTGGTATCTATTTAAAAAACCAGTTTGGATTTATATCATGACAATCTTGAGCTTATTCTTATTCATGATGTCAGATATTTTTAAGATATTTATTGTGCTATTAGCAGTAACAGATTACTTTGCTGATTGGCGTGAAATTTTTAAAAAAGTATCAGTTGATACTTAGTTATTGTTTAATTACGAGGAAAAAAATATGCGTATATTGTTAAAAGAAAAAATTTTGAATTTAGGAACTGTTGGAGACCATGTTGATGTTCGCTCTGGTTATGCAAGGAACTTTTTAATCCCACAAGGTAAGGCAATGGCCGTCAACCAAGAAAACCTTGCGGAATTTGAAAAAATTAGAAAAGATTTGGAAGCGAATGAATCTGAAAAACTAGCTTTAGCTCAAAAAAGAGCCGATATTCTTAAAAAGCAAGCAATTGTATTTGAGTCAAAGGTTAGAGAAGGTGATCAAATTTTTGGTTCTATCACTGTCAGTGAGATAGTTGATATGTATGTCAAACATGGTCATGAAGTTCTGAGAAGTGAATTAAAAATCATCGATGGTCCAGTTAAGTCTCTAGGCGAATATGGTTACTTGCTTCAAGTACATCCAGATTTAAGTTTACAACTTAAGTTTAAGGTTGTCAGTGATCAGCCAATTGAAGAGCAAACAAAATCTACTAAAAAAAATGCTACAGTGACACCAGAAAAGGTTGAGCCAGCACAGGAAGCTGATGCTGAAATTAAAGACGTTGATGGTGACGACGAAGTATAATGGTTGAGGTCAAAGCAGAGGATCATTTAAAAATACCTCCTCATGCACAAGAGGCCGAACGTTTTATATTAGGGGCATTAATGTCTGAGCCGTCGTGCTTTGAACGTGTGTCTGAAGTATTAAATGCAAAAGACTTCTACATGCCCCAACATAAACTCTTGTATGAAATTATCGAAGGTCTAGCAAGACAAGATAAACCTTTTGATGCAGCCATATTGGTAGAATCTTTATCTCAAGAAAAAAAAATTGAAGAAGTTGGTGGAGAATCCTATCTTTATCACTGCCTTCAGTCCATCCCTAGCATCATTAATATTGTTGCTTACGCAAAAGTTGTGCGTGAAAAAGCTGTATATAGACAGTTAATCAGCACATGCCAAGAAATTGCAACTTCAGCTTATCAGCCTAAAGAAGGTGATGATTGGGAAAAGATTATTGATAAAGCAGAGCAAAAAATATTTGCCATAAGTGATCAGCGTTCATCATCAGATTCTATGCCTGAGTCTCTGGGTGATATTCTTGCAAGAACAGCAGAAAAAATTGATTTGTTGCATGAAATGAAAGGTGCCATCACAGGTTTGCCAACAGGTTTCTCAGATTTAGACAAGATGACATCTGGATTGCAAGCTGGTGATTTAGTTATCATTGCCGGTAGACCATCTATGGGTAAGACTGTATTTGGGGTAAACATTGCTGAGCATGCAGCCATACAAACTAAAAAACCTGTAGTTATTTTCAGCTTAGAAATGCCAAGTGAAATGATTGTCATGCGTATGTTGTCTTCATTAGGTAGAATTAACCAGCAACGGCTAAGAACAGGTCAACTCAATGAAGATGATTGGCCAAGATTAACATCTGCAATGAGTATGTTATCAGATGTACCGATTTTCATTGATGATCAACCCGGGTTGTCACCAAATGAAATTAAAAGCCGCTTAAGACGAATTGCCAAACAGCATGGTGAAATTGGTTTAGTACTAGTGGATTACCTTCAGCTGATGCAAGTGCCAGAAGCTAAAGATAATCGTACCAACGAAATTTCGATCATATCAAGATCATTAAAGATGATTGCAAAAGAGCTTAGCACTCCTGTTATTGCTTTATCACAACTTAATCGTGGTTTGGAGCAGCGACAAGATAAAAGACCAATTATGTCAGACCTTAGAGAGTCTGGTGCGATTGAGCAAGATGCTGATCTTATTGGGTTTATCTATAGAGATGAAGTATATAATGAAAATAGCCCAGACAAAGGAGTTGCTGAAATTATCATTGGTAAACAAAGAAATGGTCCTATAGGGAAAGTACGATTAACATTTTTAGGTGAATATGTTCGTTTTGAAAATTATATTCACGAAGTAGTTGAAGCTGCCCAATATTCGGAGTAACTTAAACTTATGAATTCAGTATTAACCATCAATGCCAATGCATTAGTGCATAACATATCTCAAATAAAAAAAAGATATCCCAATACAAGGATTCTAGCCTATTTAAAACAAAATGCTTATAGTATGTCAGATGATATCGTTTCTTCTATTTTGAGTGCTGCTGATGGCTTTGGTGTGACTGACTTAAATGCAGCTATTAAGCTAAGAAGTATTTATGCAGATAAAGTCATTGTGGATGCGTCTACACCTCCCAACAAAAATTCATTATTTAGAGCTAGTAAGCAAGATATTACAGTTGTAGTTTATAGTGCTGAGATGATTGATATTATTGAGAAAAATAATATTAAAGGTCGATATTGGCTAAAAATTAATACAGGTTTCAATCGTTTAGGTGTTCCTATAGGTTATATGGACGAATCGATTAAGCGATTACAGAAGTTTTCAAAAGACAAACTTGTATTAATGACACATTTTATGGACTCAGATATCCATTCTTCAATGTTCAAAAGCCAACTAGATACCTGGGTTAAACTTACAAAGGCTTACGATTTACCATTGTCTCATGCTAGAAGTTGTTCAGTTTTACAGGGGTTGAGTCCGATAGGTGATTGGATTAGACCTGGTTTAATGCTATATGGCTTAGACGCAGAGCAAAGTTGGGATTTGAAATTGGCCATTGGATTGAAAGCACCTATTTATCAGATCAGAAATATTAAAGCTGGAGAGTATGTGGGTTATGATCATGCTTTTCAATTTAAAAAAGATACGCGTATAGCTATTACAGCAATAGGCTATGGAGATGGTTTTCCACTGCATCTATCTAGTGAAAGTTGGCTTGCATTAAATGGTGAAAAAGTTTCAATTGTTGGAAAAGTTTCTATGGATTTTATTGCCGTTGATATTGGAAATATTGAAGCAAAAGTCGGGAATTATATAGAAATAATCGGTCCTCATGCAAATATTTTTAAAGGATATCCTTTTGCACTTCAAACGATTATTACAAATTTAAAACATAGACGTATGAATGTTGAAGTGAATTATCATGTTTAGTAAAGACCAAATTAAATGGCGTTGTCGCAGAGGTGTTTTAGAGTTAGATGTAATTTTTACACGTTTTTTAGAAAATAAATTTGATTCATTAAGCGATGTAGAAAAAGACGAATTTTACAAACTACTAGAGTTGCAAGACCCTCTTTTGCAGCAATGGTTGATTTATGGTGAACCACCTGATGAGTCATATATTCATATTGTAAAGTTGATCATATCATGAATTTGAAAACTTTGCTCGATCCAGGTGTTTATTGGCGGGTCATCGGATCATTTTTTACTTTATTGGTAATTTTATTTTTATTTGAATGTAACCGTAATTCTCCAAGTGTTCAGGCAATTGCTGCATTTGAAATGGGTGATGTGCAATTGGCATACCATCTTTGGTCTGAACAAGAGACATCTTGGACTTCTGATGTTAGAAGAAGGTATGCGTTAATGTTATTAGAGGGTGAGTATGTTAAAAAAGATGTAAAGCTCGGAAAAGCTTTACTAATTAAGTCTGCAAATCAATGTGATCTAATTGCGATGAGAGAGTTAGGTTTCCTTTTTTTAAGAGGAGAATATGTTGGACAAGACTTTAATTTATCTTACCTTTGGATTATGAAATCTGCACAAAAAGGTGATACGGCCAGTATGAATGTCTTAGGATGGATGTATGCAAATGGTGTTGGGGTGGAAAAAGATTTGTCCAGAGCATTGTTTTGGTACGGTATCTCAGCTTTAAAAGGTGATGTAACGGCATTAGACTTATTACAATACATAAAAGTATACTTTAAACAAGAAGAGTATGATGTTGTGCTCCAAAGTTTGACCATGTGGAAGCCTGATACAAGTTGTTAAAGTAGTGTTTTGGCAGGAGACTTAGATCTTAAGATTAAAAGCCAGTTTAAGTCACTTTCTGTTTGACCGTTAATCTTAAATACATGGTTATGAAAAGCAAGCTCATTATTGGCAAAATTACCTGCTTCAAACCAACGCCAAAATCCCCAAATGCCTTTGTATTCACTAACTTTTTTTCTACCTTCATACACGCTGAACGCATTTTGACTAATACCAGAAGGCCAGCCTACGATGACTGGTGCATTCATTGGCATGGTAATTTCATTACTTTTAATAGCCCAACTTTCTTTTTCATAAACGGGTGATAGATTGATTTCTAAATGAGGTGAATTATCACCTTGATATAAAAGTGTTTGTACTGCAGAAACAGATTTAAAATAATTCAAATGTTCTTGTTTTACAGGGAAAACAGTGCCTGGATAAACACTTTTAAAGGTTTGAATGTGTGAGTCAACAAATGGCAATATATAACTATTGTAATAAATGTTTATAAGACCACCTGTGCCATAAAATTGATTAAAAGCATTTAGGGAGGCATCCTTAGGGCTATTCTTTACAATAGGATAATGATTGCCAAATTGTTTTACATAGTATGGATAAATGGTTTTGACCCAAATGCCATTCATATATTTGCCAGCTTCATCCAAAAGAAGTTGCCATACAACTAGCTGAATGTTTTTAAGCTCAGGATAGCTATTTTCTAGCTTGTAAAGCTTATTTAAAATATGTTGTTCATCACGGTTTGTATTGTTCTTCAATAAAAATTCAAATGCTGCATAGGAACGTTTGGGATTTTTAGCAAGTTCTTGAAGCCACGAAGTCAATTCAAGAATAAGTGGTTTAATTTTTGTATTGAAGGGTTGTGTTTTTAATTTGTCAAGCAAGTCATCAAAACTTGAAACTGATTTAAAATCTGGTATGAGCCATTGATTTGAAAATTTGACACATTCGTCTGTAGACATGCGATTAGTTAAATTTAAACAAGCTGTTTGAATATGTGTCTTTGTAATCATGTCAGGAAGGGGGGCGGTCATTTGATATGAACGATTCATGTAATGAAGGCTGGCAAGAAACTGTTCCTCATTATTTGCTTTATCCCATTGTTCTTGAAGTGTTTGTTTTTTAGATTGTAAAGTAGCATGAATGACTTGCTCTAATTTGGGGTTATCAGTATATTTATTGCCAAGCGTACGTATATCTAAGGCCGCAATCACTGGGGTCATAGATTCAATTGACTCAGTATATTCTTTAGCTAGTTGAGCTGCTTCGTCTTGTTGTTGCTGTGACAGTAAGAACTTTGGAGATATAAACTGACTAATTAATTTTAAGAAAGGTTGTTTTTGTTTGAGATTTTCAATGCTAGCTTCTGCCTTGGTAATTTTTGCTAAGGATTGGGTTTCCCATACTTTTTTTAAATGGCTTTTAAATAAAACTATTTGACAGGTTATAAGTAATAAAGTTATGACTAATAGAGTTTTTCGCCATGCATGACTTTTGTTTTTAATGATTTTTAAATCTGAACCAAGCGTCGGTGAAAAAAGCATCTTTGGTGTGCCGTTTTGCCATATTTGACCACAACAATACACTTGTTTTACGGGCATAGAAGCAATAACTTTGTTCAGTCCTAGCTGCAAATTATTATAATGTTGAGGAAAATCATTAATGATTTTTTTCATTTCAGGGTGCGTTGTCTTACTTAGAAGTTTGTTACCATAAGTTTGTAGCTGCGCATAAATTTTTTCAAATGACTCTTGCAAGTAACTTGTTGTATAAGGTTTTGTTTGTGACTGTCCAATTGGAAATGACATATTCGGATCTGCGATCTCTGACATGAAGGCACTAAACCCCTGAATCTTATCTGTATTAGATAAGATGACATGCGTTTCAATAGCGCTATTATGTTTGGCCTTAAATCTTTTACATTCATCTGTTGTTAGAAAATAATAGATTCGTCTTGGGCTTAATTTTTTTAAACTATACCACCATTCATCACTAATGCCACCCATATCTGGAAAAGAAATTTCTAATGCCCATAATGGATTTTCTTGATGTTGCCAAATGACCATTGGTTGTGACCCAATATTTACAGTTTTTACAACATTCCATTGTTTGTCTTGAAGGATGGTGCTTTTTCCAGATTTTTCCGTGCCTGTAATAATGATCCAATGACCTTTAGATGCCTTGATTTGTCTTAGAAGTTGATTGATGCCACGATTTCTTATCCAGTTTTGATAAATTTGTTTGGGTCGCATCAAGGTATCAATGACTAGTAAACTTGATAAAGTAATAGTAGTCGTAGTAATAATGAGTTCTTGATAAATCATTTAAGTTAATAGTAGCTGCCAGGTGCTATCTATCCACATTTGGCTCAAGGATAAAAAAACAATACTACAAGAGGTGTATTTTAATAGTTTGGTTGAACAATTATTTTCATTGATGGTGTATTCTGGATATAAGGTTTCTGATATGAAAACAGGAGATGTACTCATTAATCCTTGTTGCTCGAGAACATATATAACGTCATTTAAAATTGGGGTTAAAGGATGGCTTTGTTCTGAAACGAAGTCATTGAGACACCTATACGCAATAATAAGCAGTGGTGCGTGATCTTGCGGAAATTGTAAACAATAATTAATGATTGATCGAATTTTTTCTATGGTATCTTCACTCATTTGCTGCCAAAGCATTTTTGCCCACCCATTTAAGATGATTTGAGCAGCTTTACACTGCTGTGGAGAGGTGTCTTGACTCTGGCTGACAAAGTGTTTGAGTAAGGCTTCAGTTTGGGTCATTGAATAGGT
>JAQWRO010000003.1 GCA_029243665.1 Gammaproteobacteria bacterium | reverse complement strand
ATTTTAAGAGGCATTTTCTTGGGCTCACAATCTGAAATAGATTGGATATATGAAGACATAGGTTGTGCACATTTTCACCCTGAGGCATATCATGAACTCATTAATGAACTTGACACTAAAAATGGTGTTGTATCGCAATATTATGAGAAATTAAAAAAAAATGATGGTTTGTTCGCTGAAAAATGGTCCGTATGGGAGGCAATGAATAGTGGCATCAATGTCACTGAACAAACTATAGATTTATTCAAAGAACCCAATCTAGCTATGAGCTTGTCCAAAATAAGTGCACATTTTTTCTACAATCATTTATTCCTTAAGCCAAACTATATCCTCGATAACATAAATAAGATCCAACATATTAAAACAACCATTGTGCAAGGGCAACATGACCTGCTCTGCCCACCAAAAACTGCATTAACACTAAAAAACAATATGGATGATTGCAACCTTTACATAATTCCAGATGCGGGACATAGTTTATTTGAACCCTCACTTTTAAAAAAAGTTATCTCACTATTGAATGAAATTAAGGTGTGATTGCAGCTCAAAGGTACTTGACACATATTATCTTTAAAGCTAATATACACAAATAATGCTGGGGCTATAGCTCAGCTGGGAGAGCGCTTGCATGGCATGCAAGAGGTCGGCGGTTCGATCCCGCCTAGCTCCAAAAAAAACTTCTTAGGTCCCCATCGTCTAGAGGCCTAGGACACCGCCCTTTCACGGCGGTAACAGGGGTTCGAATCCCCTTGGGGACGTATCAAATTTAAGTATTGATTTAATCTCAATCATTGATACAATATTTCTTATGAATTTTTTTACTATTGTATCTATTTTTTTAACATTTACTGTCATACTTCTTGGTCTTAATCATTATTTTAAAAAACCAATGCAAGCCAATATTTTTTTAGTACTGGGTAGTTTGTTTTTTTGTTTGATTTATCGTTACATTTTAAACTCTGGTTTACTCAACCTTGGACCACATGATTTCACAATATTGGTAAAATCTATTGATTTTCCAAATGTACTCATTAATGGTATTTTGAGCTATTTATTATTTGCTGGCGCTTTACATTGCGACCTAAACATCATTAAAAAATTAAAATTCACTATTATCCCGTTAGCCTTATTAGGAACTTTGATTTCAACATTTATCATTGGATGTTTGATGTACTTTATATTACAGCTTTTCGACTATCATTTTAGCTTCTTGTTGTGTCTGATATTTGGTGCTTTAATTTCACCAACGGATCCTATAGCCGTATTATCGATGTTAAAAGAGTTAGGCGCTGCTAAGTTCCTAAAAGAAACGCTAGCTGGCGAATCACTCTTTAATGATGGTGTAGGAATAGTTATATTCATTACCTTAGTTGGCATTTTAAATGGTCAAAGTACAACATTGTCGTCAATTATATATCTATTCTGTCAACTTACTTTTGGTGGATTGATTTACGGATATATTGTTGGAAAAGTTGGCATAAAATTAATTAATCTTGTTGAACAAGACAATGAATTCACTCTTATTTTAACACTTTGGATAACAACAACTGGTTATGTTATTGCTGAATTTCTTGGTGTGTCTGGTCCTCTTGCAATGGTTATGTCGGGGCTTCTGATAGGAAATAAAATTGATAATTGGCGAACAAGACAACAACTCTTTGCTTTTTGGGATACAATAGATAACTCTTTAAATTGTTTTCTATTCTTATTGATTGGTTTAGAAATTTTAATTCTTGAGATACCTTATACACTATCTTTTCTAATTTTATTAACTATTATTGTATCGGTCATTGCTAGAGCCATGAGCGTATATGCAAGTCTCTATTTGTTTAAGTCGTATAATGCAAAGACTTTACCACTTTGGTCAATCATTTCATGGGGAGGGTTAAGAGGTGGTTTGGCAATTGCATTAGTGCTTTCATTACCAAATAACATTGACCACCAACTTTTAATCATCCTCACTTATGCTATTGTTTTATTCTCTATAATTATTCAAGGGCTAACCATAAAACCGTTACTAGAGCGTGTCGTTACACTTCTTGAAGTTGACACCAGACTAACTAAAAATTAAGATCTATATATGGATTCAATTTTATTATTTTTTATAAGTTTATTTGCCCTTTTAGTTCTTACAAATGGTGTTCGTGTTCTTCGTGAATATGAACGTGGAGTAGTATTTTTTTTGGGCAGATTTTACAAAGTAAAAGGCCCTGGGCTTATTGTTATAATCCCTATTCTTCAACAAATGGTTAAAGTTACGAAAAGAACCATTGTTTTAGATGTGCCACCACAAGATTTAATTTCTAAAGACAACATATCAGTACGGGTAAACGCGGTTGTTTATTTTAAGGTTGAAAAACCAGAACTTGCAATTAACAATGTTGAAGATTATTACGAAGCTACTAGCCAACTATCCCAAACAACGCTTCGCTCTATATTGGGGCAACATGATCTAGATGAAATGCTTTCTGAGCGAGATAAACTTAATCATAGCTTACAGTCTATTTTAGATAAACAAACAGACAAATGGGGTATCAAAATATCTGCCGTTGAAATAAAAGATATTGATCTTAGTGAGGGCATGATTAGAGCGATCGCAAGACAGGCTGAGGCTGAACGTGAAAGACGTGCTAAAATAATTAATGCTGAGGGTGAGCTTCAATCTGCCACTATGATTCAAAAAGCTGCAAAGATACTTGCAGAAGAACCAAATGCAATGCAGTTACGCTATCTACAAGCACTAACAGATGTAAGTAATGAGAAATCTTCAACTATCGTTTTTCCACTTCCAATCGAATTAGCACAATTAATCTCAAATTTTAACAAAGGGAAATAAACATGACGCTAACACTCAATTCAGCGCCTTCGGTACTTTTTAAATCAAGGTCTATAAGCATACCAACCCTTAACATTTATTCTGATAATATTGATCTGATAAAACTTTCATTCAAAGAACAGTTAAAACAAACAACTTTATTTAAAAATGCATCGGTTATATTAGACCTTTCTAATCTTGAAACACCCATCGATGCTTTAAAATTAATAAACATCTGTCATGAACAATCTATTTATCCAATTGCGACTCAGGGCGGCAATCAATTAATTACAGATCAATTTAAAAAAGCTGGGATACGTAAACTTAGTGATGTAAATGATGTAAAAGATACACAAACCAGTGAATTAGTAATCACAAAAACTGTTCGGTCAGGCCAAGAAATCTATTCGGAAAAACCAATTGTTATTTTAGGCGATGTAAGTGCTGCTGCAGAAGTAGCATCTAATGCCTCAATTCATATATATGGTGAATTAAGAGGTAAAGCAATGGCGGGTGTAAGAGGTGATACAAGCGCACATATATTTGCATCTAGCAGCCAAGCTGAATTGGTAGCAATTGGCAAACAATTCATCAGTGCAGAACAAAGCAACATAATTAATTTCAAAACACCAAGTCGGTTTACAATCATGGATAAAAAGATAAAAGCTTTTAATCTTTGACCCCAGATGATTTTTAGTTTATGATTTATTTATAAAAAATGTGAGGTTTATTTTGGCAGAAGTTCTCGTAGTTACATCCGGAAAAGGCGGTGTAGGAAAAACAACAACAAGCGCATCGATTAGTACTGGCTTAGCAATGCGTGGTAAAAAAACATGTGTTATTGATTTCGATGTTGGTCTTCGAAATCTTGATCTTGTAATGGGTTGTGAAAGAAGAGTCATTTATGACCTAATCAATGTCATTTATAAAGAAGCCAATCTATCTCAAGCTTTAATTAAAGACAAACGATATAATAATTTATATATTCTTCCAGCATCTCAAACAAAAAACAAAGATGCCCTTACTAAAGAAGGTGTAGGCATCGTAATTGACGAATTAAAAAAAGATTTTGATTATATAGTTTGTGATTCTCCAGCTGGTATTGAGCAAGGAGCTGAAATGGCAATGTATTTTGCTGATAAAGCTCTAGTGGTTGCAAACCCTGAGACGTCTTCAATCAGAGATTCTGATCGAATTATTGGTCTATTATCAAGCAAAACATATCGTGCAGAAAATGATATGCCACCTATCAAGGAGTCACTACTTATTACTCGTTACAATCCTAGTCGTGTGGAAGATGGTAACATGCTATCCGTTGACGATATTAAAGAGTTCTTATCTATTCCATTACTTGGCGTTGTTCCAGAATGTCAGTCAGTGTTAGATGCTTCGAATACTGGTGTACCAGTCGTAAGCAATCAAAAATCTGACGCCGGACAAGCATATATGGATGCCGTCAATAGATTTTTAGGTGAATCTATCCCAATGAGATTTGTAAGTAATGAAAAGAAAGGATTCTGGAATATACTGAAAGGTAAATTCACAACTTCGGAGGTAGTATAATGTTTAGCAAGATGTTTAGCTGGAAGAATTCTAATAAAGGTTCGGCTTCTGCAGCTAAAGAAAGACTCCAGATTATTGTTTCACATCAAGGTAAAAACATCAGTGATGAAAGTGATGCCTCTAATTACGTTGAAAAATTACAGTCCGAATTGATTTCAGTTATCGCAAAATATGTTAAAGTTACTGAAGATCAAGTTAAAGTTTCACTTGAAAATTCAGGCAAATCATCCGTTTTAGAATTAAACGTCACGTTACCTGAAAATTAAAACAATGACATGCATGAAAATCAAATTAAAATTTTTAATTTTAAAAATGATTTAAAAATCATCATATCCAGTTTCTTTTTTAATCAAAAATCATCCATAGGTGGTTGCAGGCATATGCCCTATTCATCTATTCATGATGCTATAAATGATTGTTTTGATCTAAGCTATGCTATGGCACTTAAAGCATACTTTTTAGATATTGCTTATGGTGGTTCAAAATGTGTTATATATAACCCTAATCAACTGCCATTTGAAAAAATAGCACCATGTTTGGGTGAATCAATAAACCAATTAGAAGGTCGGTATATTGCATCGATCGACATTGGCGTTGGCTGTAAAGAAATAGATTTACTATCTAAATACACATCATTTGTATATGGAACAAACAAAAATCAAGACCCTTCTTTATACACAGGTGAAGGCGTCATTGAGACTTTAAAATTAATATTTTCTCAATTAAAAAAACCAACTAATGAAATAACTGTTTCAATACAAGGTTTAGGCAAAGTAGGGACGATAGTTGCAAATTTTTGCCTCGATAAAGGGGTTTATGTTAATGGTTCTGACATAAACCTACAAAAACTCGAAGCTTATTCGAGCCACCCAAATTTTAATAAGGTTGATGTCGATCAAATTATTACATCTCATTGTGATATTTTAATACCATCTGCATCTGGAAATGTAATTAATTCATTCAATATTGATGACTTAAATACAAAATATATTTGTCCGGTTGCTAACAACCCAGTAGAAAACCCTAAGTTTCTCTCTGAAAAAATAAATCAACGAGGTATTATCTTCTTACCAGATTTTATAACAAATGCCGGTGGACTTTTATGCGTAGTAAATGAATTGGAAATAGAAAACACTAAAAAGAAACCTATTAAGTGCATCACAAAAAAAATAGATGAACTTCTTAAACAATTTCCTAATCAAAACTTATATAAACAAGCAATACAGTTATTTAATGAAAGCCAACAAATTGACTGAACAACTACAATTTAAAGCTTTGCTACCCCTTTATCAATATATGCTTAAATCAAGGTTGCTAGAAAATAGAATGGTTACACTTCAACGTCACGGACTTCTAGCAACATATGCTGGTGCCAGTGGGCAAGAAGCACTCTATGTTGCCATAGGGTATTTACTTAAAAAAGAAGATGTACACGTACCCTATTACAGAGATCAACCTACCATGCTTATGAGAGGTTATAAACCGATTGATTTAATAAGATATTGGTCTGGTAGTGAAGCAGGTAATACCATCCCATATAAGGACTTACCAATTTGTGTTCCAATAGCAACACAATGCTTACATGCAGCTGGTGTTGCATATGCCCAAAAATTCAAACAAACTGAGCAAATAACATTAGTAACATTAGGTGATGGTGCAACTTCTAAAGGTGATTTTTATGAAGCTATTAATTTCGCAAGCCTATATGAATTACCTATTGTATTTGTTATCAATGATAATGGCTGGGCTATTTCCACACCATTAGATAAACAAACAAAAGAATGTGATTTGACCAAAAAAGCCTATAGTGTTGGGATGAAACATTTAACAGTCGATGGCACTGACATGAATGAATGCATTGCAACACTCACGAATGCTATTGAATTTGCTAGATCAAATCAACCAGTACTCATTCATGCAAAAACAGTTAGGTTATGTGACCATACAACAGCTGATGATGCAAAAAGATATAAATCTAAAATACTTATTAATGATGAAAAGCAACAAGATCCTATAAAAAAATTAAAGAAAACTCTGGTCGAATTTTATAACTGGCAAGAAAAAGATGACTTTGCCCTAATTAATAAGATTCAAAAAGAACTAGACAAGGACATTGATACATTTAAAAAAGACCACGTACAAACGCCTGAGACAATGTTTGAGCACTGTTATGAAAACATGCCCGAATCATTAAAACAACAACAAAGTGAACTCAATCATGACACAACAAATTGACTTAGCAACAGGCATTAACTTAGGGTTAGATTACATTCTATCAACAAACCCTAATAGCCTTTTAATGGGTGAAGACATAGGTGTGAATGGTGGTGTTTTTAGAGTTACTGATGGCTTACAGCAAAAATATGGCCAAACTCGTGTTTTAGATACACCTTTAGCAGAAAACATGTTGGCAGGCATTGGACTTGGTATGGCAACACGGGGTATTTACCCCATTATCGAATTTCAATTTATGGGTTTTATTTACCCTGCCCTTGAGCAAATCATCTCACATATTACAAAACTTAGAAAAAGAACAGAAGGACGCCTATCATGTCCCATGCTAATGAGAACACCTTATGGCTGTGGGATATATGCACCGGAGCACCACTCAGAAAGTACTGAATCAATTTTCGCAAGCATTCCAGGCTTACGCGTTATAACACCGTCAACACCTACGCGTGCTTTTGAACTTTTAGTCGCTGCTCATAAAGTGAATGACCCTATTTTGTATTTAGAACCAACGATTATGTACCGCTCGCTGAAACAAGATTTTATAGCGCACCAATGTCCAACTAAAATTGATCAATGTATTGTTGAACAAACTGGAAATGATTTAACTCTAATCGCTTGGGGCGCATACATGAATGAAGCACGTAAAGTGACTGATAATCTAAGAGAAAAAAACATTCATGTTGAGTTGATAGATTTAGTTAGTTTGCGTCCAATTGATTATCCCACAATTATAAGTTCAGTTAAAAAAACTGGGCGATGTGCCATCATACAAGAGGCACCGAAAACATTAAGTATTGCAAATGAAATAGCATCTAACTTGTATGAGTCTCTATGGTCAAAACTCCACCAGCCAATTTTGACAGTATGTGGTTATGATTGTGGTGTTCCCTACCCTCAACAAGAACAGTATTATCGACAAGATGTAAATAGTATACAAACAAAGGTATTATCATGGCTCAATTAAAAGAAATCAAACTTCATGACTTAGGTGAAGGTCTTGATGGTGGGAAGCTTATTGAATGGCATGTCAGTGAAAAAGATTCTATCCGAGAAGGAGATCTTATAGCATCGATTGAAACATCCAAGTCGATAGTTGAATTACCCGCACCCATGACTGGTATTGTAGAAAAACTTAATGTATCTGCCGATTCCGTTGTCAATACTGGTACAACCATTGCGCAAATTCAAATAGAATCCGAAGAAAAAAATAATAATCAACCACTGGTAGGAAAACCTATTCATGCGACCCATGTTTTACCAAATGAAACAACGATGCGTACCTCTCAAGAAAATTTAACTAAGCCTATGATACCCAGCAGTAACTTAATGATAAAAAATATGACTCTTGCTAAAAAAGTTGTTGCAGCTACTTTATTTGATGAAATGCCAATTGACGAACTTGACCCAAATATCAACATAACTGCACAAATGGTTTTCAAATTAGCTAATGCATTAAGTAAAAACCCTAAACTTAATGCGCATTTTGACACGAACAACCATGAATTAACTGAGTTTAAAAACATTCACTTAGGGATTGCTTTTAACGACCGAGACGATCATTTAAAAGTACCTGTGATTGGAAATGTTGAAAAACTATCTATCGAACAAATAGTGGCGATCATTGCATCCATTAAAAAAGATGGAATGGCAAGTCCATTTATTGACAATCATATACCCTCACCTACTTTTACACTTACGAACATTGGTTCAATTGGTGCAAAATATGGCACTCCTGTTCTAATACCACCATGCGTTGGCATTCTTGCCATTGGCCGAAAAGAATGCAAACCAATTGTAAAAAACAACGAAATTGTCATTGGTAATTTAATCCCTGTATCATTAACATTTGACCACAGAATTCTTACAGGTGCACAAGCAGCAAGTTTCTTAATAGATTTTTGTAATCCAGGTCACATTTAATTGATGTATTTAAGTTGATACAATACATCTTTAGCATCTAGACTAAATATAGATTTTTTTGTTTGCTCAATATAATATATATCAAATAGCACAACAGTTTTTTTAAAAATCAAAGTATTTATAAATGCTTTAAATATTGGTTATGTTTAAAATATTTCGGAGTAAATAAATTTGAAAGATACCCCCATGATTTCACAATATCGCAAAATTAAAGATGAGAATCTAGATCATCTTTTGTTCTATAGAATGGGAGATTTTTATGAACTTTTTTTTGATGATGCGATCAAAGGCGCTGACTTACTCAATATTACTTTAACGAAACGTGGCAGCTCAAATGGTGAACCAATTCCAATGGCAGGGATTCCTCATCACAGTGCAAGTGGTTATTTTCAAAGATTGGTAGATCGAGGAATTACCTTTGCTATTTGTGAGCAAGTTGGCGTAGTTCAAAAAAACTCCAAAGATCCTGTAGCACGTGAAGTGACACAAATTGTTACACCAGGCACAGTTCTAGATGAAGATTTTATGCAGGATCAAAAATCACACGCCTTAATGAGTATTTATCTTGTTGGTAATTGTATTGCTGTTGCCATTTTAAACTTAGGTAAAAGTACAATCGAATACACTGAATGTCAAACAATTGAAGATATATCTCGCCTAATCACACTTTATGATCCAAGTGAAATACTAATATCTGAAAAACAGATTCAGACATTTAAAGCGATTGCCAACCTTACTATAAGACCGGATTGGGATTATTATCAACAAGCTAATCATAAACTGATATGTGACTACTTTAACATGAATAACCTAAATGCATTTTCATGCGAAGACAAACCTAATATCATCAGTACAATTGGATCAATATTCAATTATTTGTCATTTACAAGACAAGGCAAAACAAATCAAATTAAAAACATCGTAGAAGTCGTTCAAAAAGACATCATTAAATTAGATCAAGCAACATTAAAACATATGGTGTATGGGAACA